>NZ_JARZHI010000027.1:0-136465 GCF_029946465.1 Polyangium sorediatum | reverse complement strand
GGCGCCATCGGCGGAAGCGGCGCGGGCGCGGCGGCGGCGGGCTCCGGTGCGGCGCGCACCACGGTCGTCGTGGGCTTCGGCGGGAGCGGCCCCACCGCGGGCACGACCTTGCCAGGCGGAGCGGGCTTCGGCGCGGACGCGCCTTGCGGCGGCTGCGCGGCTTGCGCGGCTTGCGCGGCTTGCGCGGGCGGCGCGGGCTTCCCGGGCGCTGCGGGCTTCCCCTTGTCCGGCACGTCCCAGCCCGCGTCCACGGACATCATGGCGGGTCGCGCTTGCGGGGCGGGTTTGTCCTCGGCCTTCGGCTCGTCGGGGCGCTCGTCTTTCTCGGCCACGCGTCGATGCTACACGGCTTGCCCGTCGATCGAGCAAGCCCTGGGCAAGTGGAGGCCCTCCTTCACGTGGGGACGGGCGTCAGTTGCACTTCGCGCCGATGCAGGCCGCGAACTCCGCGCCGCACTCGGACTGGATGCACCCGAAGTCGCCGCCGCAGTCGGGAAGCACGCCGACGGCGCAGGTGAGCACCTGGTCCACGAAGAACTGCACGTCGGCGCAGCCCTGGGCGACGCAGTTCGCCACGCACGTCACGCTGAATTTCGGAGGATTCGCGCCGAGATCGAGGCACCCGAGGGCGCACGTGACCACTTCGAGGCAACCCTTCGTCTGGCACGTCCCGCAGTCCTGGGGGCAGATCGAGCACGTCTCGAACGCCTCGCACTTGCCGTTCGGGCACACCGAGCAGACGCCGCAGTCCGCCTGGCACGAAGCGCACGTCTCGGTCCCGGTGCAGATGCCGTCGCCGCACCCCGCGCACTTTCCGCAATCTCCGGGGCACGTGAAGCAGTTCTCGGTGCCCGCGTCGCACTCCTTGTCGCCGCAGCTCGGGCACGCGTCGCAGTCGGGCGCGCAGGAAAGGCAGTCCTCCGGCGACGTGCAGAACCCGTCGCCGCAGCTCGAACACGCGCCGCAGTCCCCGGGGCACGACGCGCACGTCTCGCTCGCGTCGCACGCGCCGTTGCCGCACGTCTGGCAGAGCCCGCAATCGACGGGGCACGTCGCGCAGCTCTCGTTCGGATCACACGTCTTGTCGCCGCAGCCCGCGCACGCCCCGCAGTCGAGCACGCACGTCGCGCAGCTTTCCCCGTCGCCGCACGTTCCATCGCCGCAGCTCGCGCACACCCCGCAGTCGACGGGGCAGTTCTCGCAGGCCTCGATCCCGGTGCACGCGCCGTCGCCGCATCCCGCGCAGAACCCGCAGTCCTGCGCGCAGGTCGCGCACGTCTCCTCGGGATCACACGTGCCGTCGCCACACGCGCCGTCGCCGCCCAGGCTTCCCCCCTCCGCGGGCGTGATGCTCGTGCGGCCGCATCCGGCGAAGGGGAACAAC
This sequence comes from Polyangium sorediatum, assembly GCF_029946465.1. NCBI lineage: Bacteria > Pseudomonadati > Myxococcota > Polyangiales > Polyangiaceae > Polyangium > Polyangium sorediatum. Next base: position 135,081 of record NZ_JARZHI010000027.1, on the reverse strand, counting down.
GCGCCGAGCGCGCCGAGCAACATCACCCCGACGAACGACCTCTGCACGAAGCGCCGCGAGCTCTGCATGGGATCCACCTGTCGATACGAAGAAAACGAAGCGAGCGAGCTTCGATCCTACCCGACGAGGCATCCCCGTGCTGCGCGCCTGCGCGGTCTTCTTTCAGGCGCACAAAAAAGGACACCCCGGCGATCCGCGGAAAGCGGATCGCCGGGGTGTAAGTCGTTTCACTTCGGGGCGGCCTCGCCACCAGCCGGCGGCGCAGCCTGGTCGCCCGCCGGAGCGGCGCCGTCAGCCGGCTTCGCATCGGCCGGAGCACCCTCGGCCGGCTTCGCATCGGCCGGGGCACCCTCAGGCGACTTCGCCTCTTCCGCCGGAGCGCCGCCGCAGGCGACCGCGAGGAGGGAAACCGAGAGAGCGAGGATGATGTGCTTGATCATGTTTGTGATCCTCCGTACTAGCTAGAAGCTCCCGCAGACGTCCGACCTGCGGCACTCCCCTGGACGCCCAAGGTCCCTGGAACGGCTCACGTGAACTTCAAAAAAATCTTTGTAGCCGCCGTGAGCCACCTGCCACACCCTGAGCGTCCTTAGACACGCAGGATTAACGAAAATGGCGCCGAGACTTCAGCGCGGTCGGTTGCGGCTCGTCGAGCCATCGCCCCGCCCCACGAACGAGGGCGATGAGGTGGCCGCGACTCCCATCGCCGACGATCGCGCCGAAGCCAAGCGCCCGCCCGAGACCTCGCGTGTCCCCAAAGGCAGGCGCTCCGCCCTCGCCGACCTGCCCGACGCGCAGCTCGTCGGCCTCGGCGCAGAGGGCGACGTCCAGGCCCTCGAGATCCTCTACCGGCGCCACGCGGCCTTCGCGATCAACCTCGCCACGCGGATCGAGGGCTCGCCGCGCGACGTGGAGGACATCGTTCACGACGCGTTCCTCCGCGCCTTCGAGCGCCTGCGTGATCTCACGGATCGCGCGGCGTTCCGCGGCTGGCTCGGCTCGATCGTGGTGCACGCGGTGCGCTCGCGCATGCGCCGCGGCAAGCTCCTGAACCTCCTCGGGCTCGGCCGCGCGAGCGAGCCCGTGGATCTCGACGCGATCGCGAGCCCCGAGGCCTCGCCGCACGTGCGCGCGCAGCTCGCCCAGATCTACGCGCTCCTGCGCACGCTCCCCTCGGACGAGCGCATCGCCTGGACGCTCCGCTGCATCGACGGGCACGAGCTCGAAGCGGTCGCCGGGCTCACGCGGTGCTCGCTCGCCACCGTCAAACGTCGTATCACGCGCGCACAACGCTTCCTCGACGAACACTTCGTCGACCCGACCGGCAAGGAAGAACCGGTGAGCAAAGAGGTGGACCAATGACCCGCCGCGTGGTGCCTCCCCTGCGCCCGCAAGACCTGCGGGATCACGCGGATCCGGCGCGCATCGAGCGCGTCTGGGACCGTCTCGAGCACGATCTGCCCGGACGCCGCGAGCCCGAACGCGCACGCATGACGGGCACACTGCTCGCCGTCGCCGCCGCTGCCGTCGCCGCCTTCAGCGCGGGCCTCTACGTCGGGTCGAGCTCGAGCGGCGAAGGCGGTCCGACCGAGGTCCGCGCGATCGCAGCCGAAAACAATGCGTCGCCGAGCGTGCTCGCCGCAGGGACCCGGCAAGCAAGTTATCCACTGCCCGGCGGCGGCACGTTGACCCTCTCGCCCGGCGCCACCGTGGAGGTCGAGCGTGGCGAAGGCGAAGCCGTGACGTTGCGCCTCCTGCGCGGCGAGGCCTCGGTGGACACGGCCAGCGCGCCCAAGGCCGCGGAGATCGCGCTCGTCGCCGAAGGCGCAGCCCTCTTCGCGCGTGCGGGCAGCGTGGTGTTTGTCCGGCGAAACGAGGCCGACATCGACGTGCGCGTGGCGAGCGGATCGGCGCGCGTCTCCTGGCCCGCTGGCTCGCGCGAGCTCTCGGGCGGCGATGGTCTCGAAGCCGTGCCGATGATCGCGCTCGCCGAGGCCCCGCACGACGATCCGACGAACCCCGATCCGCGCCCGCGCCGCACGATCGCGCCGATGCCCCGCGACATCTCTCCCCGCACGCTCGCGCTGCCGCTGCGCCCCGAAACGCCGGCGGTCGCGATCGCGGCGCCCGACTGGCGCGCCAAGTACAACGCAGGCGAGCTCGCCCAGGCCCTCGAGCTCCTGCGCCAGCAGCCTGGTGGGATCGAAGGCGCCATCGCGTCGTCGAGGAGCGCCGCCGAGCTCGTCGTGATCGGCGACATCGCCCGCGCCAAAGGCGGAGATCCTTCGGCCGCGTTGCTCGCGCTCACCCGCGTCGTCGAAGGCTTCCCGAACGATCCGTACGCGGAGATCGCGGCCTTCACGCTCGGCGGCATGTACGAGAAGATGGGCCAGGCCGATCAAGCACAAAAGTACTTCGAGCGCGCGCGGAGCCTCAAAGGTGTGCTGGCCGAGGACGCCCTCTGCAAACAGATCCGCGCCGAGCACCGCGCCGGTCGGAAGGATGAGGCGGCGCGCATGGGCACGGAGTATTCGAACAAGTACCCCGATGGCCGGTGCAAGGAGGACGTGGAGCGTATTCTCTCGGGCGAGGAGCCCACGCAGGAGGAGCCCCAAGCATCACCGGACGCGGGAGCCGGTGACGCAAGCGCGCCCTGAAACGCTCTGCGCGTGGCGCTCGTCGTCGTCGTCGCCCTTCCCGCGCGCGATGCTCGCCACCCTCGTGACGTTCGTCCTCTCCCCGAGCGCCGCGCGCGCCGAAAGCCCCGCGCCCGCGCCGAGCCCGCCTGCCGAAGCGAAGGCGACGACGGCCCCGCGCCGCGTCGAGGTGCGCCTCTCGCTCTCGCGCGCCGCCGCCGAGGCGCTCGGCGGTGAGTCCCGCGTGCGCCGCCTGCTGGAGATCGAGCTCGACGACACGGGCACGCTCGCGCCCGGCCCAAGCGGTCCACTCGGCGACGACGTGGGTCACGTGTGGATCGACCTGCCGAGCCCGTCGGAGGTCCTCATCGAAGCCCGGCTCGCCGAGCGCGCCGCCGCGCGACGTTTCCTCCTGATCGGCGGCCTGAACCCCGACGTCGCCGCGCGCCTCGTGGCCATCGCCGCGAACGAGCTCGTCCGCGCGCAGGCACGCCCGCTCCGGCCCCGCAAAGCCCCGGCCCCACGCACGCCCACGCCGAAGGAGCTCGAGCTCGCTGCGCGGCGCGCCCCCGCGATCGTCTGGTCGGCCGCGCCGAGCTTCGCCTTCCTGCCCGGTTCGTCCGGCACCTTGTGGGGCGCGGGCGCGTCGCTCGGCTTCCGCGGCGCCGGCGTGAGCGAGCGCGCGACCGCTCGCTGGCTCACGGGCCCCACGAGCGCCGGCCCCACGCGCTGGTTCGAGGTCGGCCTCGCGGTCGACTACCGCGTCTACCTCGGCTCGTCGGTCCGCCTCGCGCTCGGCGCCGACGCTGCGCTCGGCTTCCTGCACCTCGGCGACGCGCGCGCGACGGACGGCATCCTCGGCGCGCGAGACGCGTGGTCCGGCCGCGCGGGCGGCCTGCTCGGCGTCGACGTGCGCGCGTTCGGCCCCGCGTGGCTCGGCCTTCACGTGAGCCCGGGCGCCATCCTCCGGCCCACGCGCTTCGAGACCGCGGGCGGGCTCGGCGGCACCGTCGAGGGGCTCTGGCTCGGCGTGGACCTCGCATTGCAACTCGAGCACCCTCTCGCCCGATCCGTTTTGACGAACCCCCGTTGATCGCTCGCGAGGAAGGGGCCTTGTGCCTCGGCGGCGCGTCTCCATGAACCTCGGGGGGAGTCTTTCGATGCAACACCAGCGAGAGCCCGAGGAGACCTTCGTGCTCGGGCCTGCGAGCGCGGGGCGTGCGCTGCGCGCGCGCTTCGGCTCATTCGTCGGCGCCGACTACCTTCCCGGCAAGACGGCGATGCGCGACGCGCTTTGCGAGCGGTTCGGCGTCTCGCAGCTCGAAGCCGAGGAGCTCTGCGACGCGCTCGAAGCTTCGGGCGCGCTGCGCTTCATCAGCACGCCCGACGGCGAGGGCTTCCACATCGACAGCGACGTGGTCGACGAGGCCGCGTAACGCGCCTCCTGCCTCGCCGCGCGTCGAGCGACCTCGGGGCACGCGTGTTGCCCCCTCGCCGGGGGAGCAGCTCGGCCCGGCGCGCGCGCTGCCACCGGAGGAGCCACCATGTTGGACCGAGGCTGGACGATCTTCCGCATTCGCGGCATCCCCGTGAAGCTCCACATCACGCTCGTCCTGTTTCTCCCGTACGTCGCGTTCGTCACGTCCTCCCAGTTCAAGGCCATCGCTGACGCCGTCGGCGTCCCGCGGAGTGATCTGCACCTGCCGCCGCTCGTGTGGGGCACGATCCTCGCGGTCGGGCTCTTCGTCTCCATCCTGCTGCACGAGCTCGCGCACTGCCTCGTCGCGGTCTCGAACGGCGTCCGCGTCCGATCGATCACGCTCATGATGCTCGGCGGCGTTTCGCGCATGGAGCGTGACGTGCGGCCCGAGCGCGAGGCGTGGATGGCCTTCGCCGGGCCGCTGTCGAGCTTCGGCATCGCCGTCGCTTGCTGGCTCGCCTCGCTCTTGCCGCTTCTCGCCGAGGTGCGCGTCGCCTTCCTCGCGCTCGCGCTCGCCAACGCGGTCCTCGGCGCGTTCAACCTCCTGCCCGCCTTCCCGATGGACGGCGGCCGCGTCCTGCGCGGCCTCCTCTCGACGCGGCTCGGCATCCGACGCGCGACGAGCGTGGCCGCGACGATCGGCAAGGGCATGGCCGTGATCTTCGGCCTCTTCGGCCTGCTCTCGTTCAACGTGCTGCTCGTGCTCATCGCGGTGTTCGTGTACATGGGCGCGGCGGGCGAGCAGGGGCGCAGCCAGTGGAGGCAGGTCCTCGAAGGTTTGCCCGTGGCCGAGGTGATGACCGATCGGCTCGGCGAGGCGCACGCGGACGAACGCGCGGGCGAGGTCGCGCGGCGGCTCTTCCGGCAGAACCTCGCGGGCGCGCTCGTGGTCGACAACGGGCACGCGCATGCGCACGAGCACGACGCGCTCGATCCGGAGCACGTGCTCGGCGTGGTGACGGCGTGGGACCTCGCGCGTCCCGAGCTTCACCGCGTGCCCGACGCGACCGTAGGCAAGGCCATGCGGACGGACGTGCCACGCGTGCACACCCGGGACGACGCCGCGGCCACGCTCGATGCGCTGGTGAGTGGAGAAGCGGAAGCGGTGCTCGTGCTCGACGAAGGCGAGCACGTCGTGGGTCTCGTGACGCCGGCCGACCTGCAGCGCGCGCTCGCGCTCCTCGGTGCGGCCGGCGGACGGGGTCGTTAGTCCCGAGGGGGACGCCTCGCGTCCCCCTCTCAGCCAGGCAATGCCCGGCGGATTCATCCCCCGAGGCGAGCTCGCTTCGCGACCTCGCAGAGCAGCGACTCGTTCGCTGCTCTAGGCGCTCATCTTCGGAATGATCAGACGCACGCGTGCGCCGCCGCTCGGCGCATCCTCGATCTCGAGGTGCATGCGCACGTGCGCCGCCACCGCCGTCGCGGCGATGAGCGAGATTCCCGCCGGACGACCTGCCGCGAGCACCTCGAAATCACGGCTCAACACGCCGGTCCTCGCCGCCTCGGGCAGCGGGTGCCCGGCGTCGTCGACCGCGAGCGCGTACCCGCCGCTCGTATGCTCGGCGAGCGTCAGCACCACCTCCGTGCCCGGCGGCGATGCGCTGATCGCATGATCGAGCAGCGCGTGCATCAGCACCGTCAGCGCCCCGATCTGCGTCACCTCGTACGCGCTCTGCGGCGCGTGCAGCGTCACGCGCACGTCGTGCCGTGCTGCGCGCCCCATGTCGTCGCGCACCACATCCCGCAGCGCCTCGGCGATGTCCACGTGCCGCGGCAGCTCGCCGATCGGGCACGCGCCGAGCCGCGCGAGGTCCCCCATCGTCTCCGACGCCGCCGTCACGTGCCGCATCGCGCTCGCCACGATGTCGCCGACTTCGCCCTGCCGATCCCGGAGCGGCAAGAGGTCGCGCGTGATCGCCGAGAAGATGCCGCGCAGCTCCGACACGAGCCCACGCATGCCGGCCACGAGCACCGCGAGCCCCTCGCTGCTCACCGGCTCGATCGACGCGCTCGCCGGCGGCAAGCTCGACACCTTCGCGTTGCCGCTCGCGAACACCGCCGCGAGCTCTTTCGCGTAGGCCTCGCCTTGCTCCTGCGCGGCCTTCAGCTCGCGCTTCAGGTTCTCGAGCTCCAGCCGCTGCATGTCCACGTCGGCCGGCAGCACCAGCGTCTGCATCGAGCCGTCGAGCTCGAGCCGCCCGCCGTGCCGGATCGCCATGCGCGACAGCCACGCGCGCTCCGACTCGAATGTCGCGGGCTGGTCGGGACCGAGCACCACGCTGACCTTCACCTCTTCGCCTTCGCGGCGCACGCTCACCTCGGAGGTGCCCTTCGCGTTCGCCGGGTCGCCGGCTTGACCGACGAGCAAGAGCAGCATGCGACGCAGCTCGGCTTCGTCGCCGAACACCGTCGTGCCCTCGCCCATCTCGATCTGCACGCGCGCCTCGGGCGCGACCTCCCACATGAGCTGCGCGAGATCGATCTTGCCTCGCCGCCCTCGGCTCGCGGGATGCCCGTGGAGCGAGGCCAGCATGCCGACGGCCTCGTCGAGCTGGTTCAGCGTCGTCTCCACGGCGACCGTGCTCTCGCCGTCGGGCACGCGAACGGAGCCCGGGGGCCCGTCCTGGATGATCACTCCCTGGCGGAGCTTCTGCGCTGCAGTGCGGGCTTCCTGCGCGAGCAGCCACGTCAGCTCGTTGCGCGTCAATCGATCGCTCGTCACCCGATCTCCGTCCTCTGCGCTTTCTTCGAGAAATCGCGCCGACGCATGATGCCAGAACCCGTCCTGCCCTGCTACGCTGAAGGCGGACCTGCCTCCTCTTCCTTTGCCATGACGAGCGCCGAGACGAAGGCTCCGCGGCCCCGGCTCCTGCGACATCTTCGCTGGATCCCAGCCCTCCTCCCCGTGGCCGCGCTCGCGAGCGCTTGTGGGCCATCCACCGCGCCGAACCCCTTCACCCTCGACGCCGGTCCCGACGGCGCAACCGACCCCGACGGCGGGACGGGCGGCGGAACCGGCGGCGGTAATCCCGACGACGGTGGCACGCCCGACGACACCCTCGGCGGCCCTTGCAACGACGACACGCAATGCGACGACGCCATCGCTTGCACCGTCGACGCCTGCGACATCTCGATCGCGCGTTGCCGCCACAGCCCCGACGACGCGGCTTGCCAGGACGGTGTCTACTGCGACGGCGTCGAGCGTTGCGCGCCCAAGCTCGGCTGCCTCCCCGGCCCTCCCGTCGCTTGCTCCGACGGCGACGTCTGCACCATCGACACCTGCGTCGAGTCCACGGGCGCCTGCACCCACGTCCTGCGCGACGCCGACGGCGACGGCGCGCCCGACGGCCACTGCATCGCCAAGGGCGACTGCAACGACGACGATCCCAAGGTCTCCCCCGCGCTCCCCGAGGTCTGCGCGAACGGCAAGGACGACGACTGCGACGGCGCCGTCGACGAAGGCGACTGCGCTTCCCCCAAGCACGACACCTGCAGCGATCCCCTCGTGATCGACGCGCCCGGCGCCTACACGATCGACACCACCGCCGCCGCCTCGAACTTCGCCGCCTCGTGCAACGTCAACAACCAGCCCGCCGCGCGTGACGTCGTCGCCGCCATCGTCCTCCCTGCGGGCCCGCCCCTCGACGTCGAGATCACCGCCCGGACGAACGGCGCCGACGTCGCCATCGCCCTCCTCGGCCAGTGCGGAGATCCCTCCACCGAGATCACCTGCGGCACGTCGTTCTTCCACCCCCAGGGCGGCCGCTTCGCCAAGATCCGCGGCCGCGGCCTCGGGGATCCTGCGAAGACCACCGCGCTGCCGCTTTACGTCTTCGCCGACGCGGACACGCCCGTCATCCTCGACGTCGCCTTCCTCCCGCCCGAGCCCGTTCCCACGAACGAGACCTGCGGCACGGCCGAGCCCATCTCCTTCGGCGTGCCCTTCTTCTCCACCTTGGTCGACGCCGCCACGGACGTCGGCATCTCCTGCGCGCCGCTCACCGGCGAGCTTCTCTACAGCTTCGAGCTCGCGTCCCCCGCGAACGTCCACGTTTATGCAAGCTCCGTCGACGGCGACGGCTTCCCCGTCATCTCCCTCCGCGACGCGGACTGCGCGCTGCCCGAGGACGAGATCACCTGCAAGGGCGCGCCGATCGTCGACGTCTTCCGCCACGCGCTCCCGGCGGGCACGTACCACGTCGCCGTCGCTGCCGGCGCGCCCACGATCGTCTCCACGACCGTCGTGATCGAGCCGCCCACCGAGCCTCTCCCCGATGAAACCTGCGAGGGCGCCCCCGCGCTCACGCCCAACGTCACCCTCGACGTCGACCTCCTCGATCGGCAGGACGACGTGCAGCTCGGCTGCTTGCCGGGCGCCGTCGACGCGGCCTACACGCTCTCCTTGCCCGTCGCCTCCGACGTCCTCCTCGTCCAGCGCATCTCCCAGGGCGACACCGGCGCCGTCACGCTCGCCCTCCCGGCGTGCGCCGACCCCTTGGATCAGCTCATCTGCGATGCTGGCTCGCAGTCGCCTCTCCGCATCGGCAAGCGCAACGTCCCGGCCGGCGATTACCGGGTCGTCGCCGAATCCATCCTCGGCCAACCCGCGCAGGTCACGGCGTTCGTCCGCAAGACCACGCCGCCTGTGGTCGTCCCCTTCGCCGACGCCTGCGCCGACGTGCTCATGATTCCCGAGACGGGCGGTTTTTTCCAGGGCAACACCGCGAATGCCACGGCGAGCTTCAATGCGGGCTGTGATCAAGGCGGAGGGCCCGAGGGCGGGGCGCGTGACCAGCTCCTCGGGCTCTCCCTGTCTGATAAAAAACGCGTCGTGCTGGACATGGGCGGATCGGGGTACACGACGCTCCTCGATGTTCGAAAAGGTCCCGATTGCCCCGGCGTCGAGGTCCCGAAGGCCTGCGCCGTCGGTTACGGCCAAAACAAAAGCTTCCTCGACCTCACCCTCGATCCTGGCGTATATTTCCTCCAAATCGATGGGCTCGGCCAGGATAGCGGCCCTTGGTTCCTCGACGTTCGTATCGTTGATCCCTGAACGACTCGTTCTTCACCCCCTTTTCTTTTTTTTCGACCTCGCCGATCCAGCTTGCGCGCTGACGGTCACGTTGAAGGCGAGTCGATGGATCTCCTCCACAGCGCGCTCGGCCTCGCTCGGCGTCATCGCGAATCCCGTGAACATCTTGCGCCCGGCATACCGCGCCGGATCGATGCCCTCGGCATTCACGTAGATCAGACCGTCGCTGCCCAGCGCGAGCTCCGTCGGGAGCTCCGGCGGGACCTCGTCCTCCTTCGTTCGGACATCTCTCGTTCGTCGCCTCGTCGCCACCGCCATAACGTCCTTGCGGATGCTGGTTTTTCGGGGTCGAACCGATTTGTTACGCATGTACGGGCCCTCATTGGGAAGGACGCCGAACTCTGCAGACCCGACCAAGGCTCTTCCATGCTCGGTTTTTCCCCGAACGTCAAGCTCGGTTTTTCCGGGACCGTGGTTTGTCGTCGCGGAGGTTTGTCCCACGACCCTGGCACGCGGGCGGGGTCCGGTCCGGACGGCGCTCAGCCCGCGTTCGCCTTCGACGTGCCCTGCTCCCCGGCGAGCGCCGACACGAACGCCCCGCGGAGCGCCTCGAAGTCCTCGATCGAGAGCGTATGGCTATCCTGGACGAACCCATTGAACCAGTGCTTCGGCGCGCCCGGCCGGAGCGACTCCAGGATCGGCCGCGTCCGGATCTCCTTGCCGAGCTCCCCGAGCACCACGAATTTCTTGCGGAATGGCGGTGCCCCGCCGTCCATCCCCCGGATCGAGGGCGCCTCGTCGCGGTACGTCTCCCCCGTGAACATGCCCATCGCCCGCAGGCCCCGGCCGCGCCCCGTCACGTGGAAAAAAAACGGATCGCCCTTGCCGTACCGATCGAGCTCGGCCTGCCTCCGCCGCCCGAAGCTCTTCGTCTGCATGCAGAGCGCGTAGCTCTTCGCCGTCACCACGAGCAAGTGCCGCCGCGCCGACGCCTTGCCGCGCTGCTCGCCGAGCTTCTCCGCCACCGCGAAGCCGAGCCGCGCCTCGGCCGAAGGATCCGGCGCGCGCTCGATCGCCGCTCGACGCGCGGCCCGCAGCGCCTCGTACTCGGCCTCGAACACATACGACAGCGGCCACGACAGCTCCGACCAGAAGAGCTCCTCGAAGAGCCGCATCGGCCGTTCGAGCTCCGGCTCCGACGCGCTCCCCTCGATCCGCACGTTCACTGCGAGGTCCCGCGAGAGCCCCGACGCCGCGAGATCCGACGAACCCACGTAGACGACGCGCCGCGGGCCGATGTCGAGCACGTAGAGCCGCGGCAGAAAAGCCGTCCCGCTCCATGCGTGATAGATGCGGCAACGCGCGCCCGGCATCCGTTCGAAGCGGCGCAGCATCGCCGTCTCCGTCCCGTACCCGTCGAACCCGGCGAGCAGCATCAGCTCGCCGCCGCGCTCCACGAACCCCACGAGATCGATCACCCCGAGCGCGCTCGCCTCCGCGCGGCTCACCGCGATGCAAGCCCGCGTCGCCTCGCCGAGGTCCGCGGCGAGCCGGGCCCCCATCTCTCGGCCGTGACGCAAGAGCTCGATGGTCGGCATGCCGTCCGCGTTTTTAGCAAGGGATCCCGCGCCGCGTCGAGCCTCTTCGGCGGGGCGCGCGTTCCAGGGCAAACACGGGCCCCGGTCCGATTGACGCCCCTCGCCGGCTCGGGTCTCCTCGCGACGCATGAGCCACGATCCCGAGCGCGAGCTCGTCTACTTCGACATCCGCGGCCGAGCCGAGTCGATCCGCCTTTTGCTCGCCTACGCGCAGGCCCCGTACATCGATCGGGGCATCCCGCGCGCCGACTGGCCGAGCCTCAAGAAGACCGTCCCCCTCGGCCAGGTCCCCGTCCTCATCGAGCGCACGCCTGCGGGCGAACGCGTGATCCCGCAGAGCCAGGCTATCCTCCGCCACCTCGCCCGCGTCTTCGGGCTCGACGGGGCGAACGAGGACGAGCGCGTCCGCGCCGACATCGTCGCCGAGACCGTCCTCGAGCTCCGGACCGCGTGGAACCGCGTCGCCTACAACCCTGGCTGGCTCAAGGATCAAGCCGCCACCGACGCGCATTTCCGCGACGTCTTCCCCCGCTTCCGCGCGACCCTCGAAGGTTTGCTCGAACAATCCGAGGAGCGCGGCGCCCTCTACTTCGCTGGCTCCGCGCCCACGCACGCGGACTTCTTCGCCTTCGACACCCTCGAATCACACCGCGAGGTCGTCTCCTCTTGCCTCGACGGCCACGGCTCGCTCCAGCGCTTCCTCGACGACATCCGCGCCCTGCCCCCGATCGCGGACTACCTCGCCCGCCGCCGCCCCTCGGACTTCCAGCGGGCCTGACCCCACTTCCCGGTCGTTTCGTATCACAAAAGGTCTAAGATAGACCTTGCAAGGGACCCGTGTGTCTGCGACTGTCTACATACCTTCCACAAAGGGTAGACAAACCATGCGATCCTTGCGCCTATCTCAGCTCCTCGTGATCCTTGTTGGCTGCGCGCCGTTTGCGGCGGTGGCGTGCAGCGACGACCCGACGAACCCGAACACGACCACGAGCTCGAGCAGCGCCTCCGGCAGCGGCGGTGGAGGCGGCGTCGGGGGCGACGGCGGGATGGGCGGCGTCGGCGGCGGCAGCTCGAGCACCGGCACCCCCGGCGTCGCCTGCGCCGATGCGCTCCTGCCGCTCCAGAACCCGCGCGCCCACACCCTCGGCGAGACCTTTTATTTGCCGCGTTTCCTCACGGATCCCGGCTGCCCCGCCGAGCTCGCGTGGCAGGTCGTTGCGGCGCCGCCCGACAGCAAAAACGCCGTCTACAACACCGGCGCCCCCGAGCCGCGCTTCACGCCCGACGTCCCCGGCAACTACACCTTCCGCCTCAACGACCCCGCGCAGACCGAACTCACGCTCCGCGCCGTCGCCCGCACCCCCGAAGCGCGCTTCCGCAACCACCACCTCACGCCGCTCCACGGCGCGGCCGCCGTCGACGGCGAGCTCTGGACCACGAACGGCGCCTCCTACACCGTCACGCGCCTCGTCCCCGAAAATGGCCAGTGGAAAAAGGCCGGCGAAATCACGGTCGGCGCTTGGCCCGCGGCGATTGCGCATCACCCCGGCGACAAGAAGGTCTACATCGCGCAACGCGGCGGCGACACGGTCGGCATCCTCGATCGCGACCGCAACGTCCTCGAAGACGCGCTCTGGGTCGGCGACGAGCCGAGCGGCCTCGCGATCGCGCCCGACGGCGCGACCCTCTACGTCTCGCTCGCCACGATGCGCAAGGTCGCCGTGGTCGACCTCGCCAAACGCGAGGTCAAGGCCACGATCGACGTCGGCTTCGACCCCCGCGCCCTCGCGCTCTCGGCCGACGGAAAACGCCTCTTCGTCGCCTCCTACCGCTCGGGCAACAAGATCAAGGACACGCGCGGCACCTACGGCCCCGGCGACGACGAGGACATCTGGATCGTCGACACCGAGACGCAAAAGGTTTCGCTCCCGATCTCCGGCGTCGCCGCGGATCTCCGGTCGATCGCGCTCTCGGAGGACGGCGCCGAGCTCTACGTCGCCTCGACCGACGGCGACCCCGAGCCCTCGCAATCCGCGCCGGGCGCCGAGCCCTTCTCCCACGAGGTCGTCGTGCTCGGGGCCGACCCGGCCAAACCCGACTACGGCACCGTCCTCCGCCGCGCCGATCTCACGCGGCAATCTGGCTCCGGCGGCGCTGTCGTCAATCCCTCGGGCGTGCTCGGCGTCGGCGATACGATCTGGGTCGCGTCCGAGTCCTCGGACGTCGTCGTGGCCCTCGACCGCGCCACGCTCGCCGAAAAAGGCCGCACCGCCGTCGGTCCCGGCGCGCGCGCGCTCGTCAAGATCGGAAACGACGTCGCCATCCACTGCTACCAGAGCTTCGAGGCGAGCTTCCTCGACGCGACCGGCACCGTCGTGCAGACCGTCTCCCTCGCCGAGGACCCGCGCCCGGCGGACATCGCCCTCGGCGAGCGCGTCTTCACGCGCCCGGGCGGCGGCTTCGCCTCGAACCACGCTTGCTCCAGTTGCCACGTCGAAACGCAGAACGACGGCATGGTATGGCGCTTCGGCCCGCAGATCTGGCACAACGTGCGGCCACTCCAGCTCCTCGACGCCACGACCCCGCTCGAATGGGGCGCGTACGTCTCGAACACGGACAATTTCGGCTATCAGGGCCCGAGCTCGATCGTCGGCCGCCCGGCCACGCCCGAGGAAGCGCTCGGCATGCAGGCCTTCTTGAGCTCGCTCCTCGGCGCCCCGCGCGAGACGGGCCATACCCGGGTCGACGGCAGCTTCACGCAGGCCGCGCTCCGCGGCAAGGATCTCTTCGAAGGCAAAGCCGCTTGTTATGGCTGCCACGCGCCGCCGCTCTACACGTCGCGTGAATACATCCCCGTCGGCAAATCGGGCGAGCCGGCGGACATCCCCTCGCTGCTCGGCGTCTACCGCCACGGCGTGTATTTCGTGAAGGGACAGGCGCGCGACCTCGAAGCAGCGCTCGACGTGGCCATCCAATACGTAGGTGCCGACCTCACGACCGACGAAAAGGCCGATTTGCTCCAGTTCTTGCGTGAGCTCACGCCGAAGGGCGCACACCCGCTCGGGATCTGGCCCGACATCGACAGCGACGACGCCGTCTACCCGAACATTCGCCCGCGCATCGCGTTCACCGATCCGATCGACGATTCGCAGCCCGGAAAAACCGCGGCCGACCTCGCCGCCGAATACGTCACGCTCGAAACCGAGGCGGGCGAGAAGGTCGCGGGCTCGGTCGTGGTGACCGGCGGCGTCGTCGAGTTCGTCCCGGCGGCGCCACTCACGGCCGGCGCGAAATATCGGTTCCGCGCCTTGGCGGGCCTCCCGTTCCTCTCGGGCGGCGCGCTCTGGGGCGAGCGGAGCACGGAGTTCGTCGTGGCGAACCCGGCGATCGGCACGTGGCCGAAGACCATGAAAATGACCGTCACGGTCCCCGGCCCGGGCGGCTCGATGACCCCGCTCGATTACGTGCTCGAAGCGAGCGACACCCCGCGCCCGGGCGGCATGACGTTGATCGTGAAGCCGCAGCTCTTCGGCAACCAGCAGCGGCAGGAGGTATGGGCGCGGCTCGACGGCGACAAACTCTACATGCAGCCGATCGCCTTGCCGATCAACCCCAGCGGCGTCGCCGACGCCGCGATGATCCTGGGCACGGTGAAAACCGTGAACCAGGCCGATCAGAGCATCTCGCTCGTCGAAGGCACGCTCCGTCTCGGCGGCCCGGGCATCAACATCCCGGGCGTCAAGTTCGTCCTCGTGCCGAACTGATCCTCAAGGCGCCTTCGTGTTCGCCGCGCCGGGCGTCGGCTCGCAGGCCTCGAAATCGCCGATCCCGTTCGGCACGCGGCCGAACGTCTGCCCCTCCGCCACGGCCTCCGCCGGGTAGGCCGCCTCCTCGACGATCGCATCGCTCGGCGACAGGAGAAAAATCTTGTCGCCTTTCGACGCGCTGATCCCGAAGCCAGCCTGATAACAGGTCGCCGGCCCGCCCTCCGCGAGGCATTCTGCTTGCGGGCCGGCCTCGGGCGCGTCGAGGCCCGCGACGATGACGAGGTAGGAGCCCGGCGCGAGCTTCGTCCCGGCCTCGAAACGCACGGCCTCCGCGAGCTTCGGCGCGTCGCCGTCCTGATCGGCGACCCCGTATCCGTCGAGATCCATCACCGCGTCGCCCACGTTGACGAGCTCGATCCATTCCTCGCCGGTCGCCGCAATCTCGTTGATCACCACCTTCGCCGCGCCTGCGCCGCCCGCGCCGCCGCCACCTTGCCCGCTCCCGCCGCTCCCGCCGCTCCCGCCGCCGCCTTGCCCCGCGGAGCTGCTCGCGCTCCCCGTGGGAGGCCGATCCTCGCTCGCCTCCGAGCAGCCGAGGGCGGCGGTTGCCGCGACGAACACCCCTGCCAGGAAAAACTCCATCCGCGCCATCTCGTGGTCTCCTTTCGTCAGAAAACGACCCGGCTCGCAAGCCGGAGCTCCCAGAAATCCGAGCCGGGCAGCGCCGCCCTCGCGACCTCCCCCGGCGCCTGCCGCGTCACCGCAATGTGCCCTTCGAGCGGCTGCACGACGCGATACCCGACCGAACCCGTCACCGTCGTAACCGTGTCCCCCGCCCCACCGAGATCCCGATTCCAGTACGCGCCGCGCACGCCGAAAATCAGCCGATCCACGGGTTCGAGCCGCACGAACCCATCGACGAGCAGGGACCGCCGCGCGCCGTCGTCCGCGAGCCCCCACGCGTGCGTCACCGACGCGCCCGCGCGCACACGAATGCCTTGCCAGAGGACCGAACCGGTCAGCCTGTCCGCGCGCGAGAGCCCCGTCCCCGACGAGCCGACCACGTACGACCCGAGAATCGCGAGCGGCCGCGCGGCCCCGCCGGGCGCGGGATGCACCGACGCCGCGATTTCGATGTTTTTCCCGCGGTTCAGCTCGCGGTTCGTATACCCCTCACCGTTGTAAGCACCAACGGCGACGAACCCATATTTCCGCGGCAGATTCACGCGCGCCGTCGCCCCGAGGTCCGCGGGCGAGAGCATCCCGGTTTGCTCGATCGGCGCGGGCCCGACGACCCGCAGGCGCCAGGTCCCTTCGAGCTCGGGCACGGTGAGCGTCGGGACGACGCCGGCCGAGAACACGAACCACGACGAATACCGAACTCCGGCCCAGGCCTCGCGGAGCCGCAGCACGATGCTATCGCCTGCCACGCCGATCAGCGCGCCCTCGCTCGCCGAACGCACGCCTTCGATCACGACGCGCCCCACGGCCGGGCCAAACTCTCCGGTGATCGCGCCGTGCACCCGAGGCACCTCGAACAGGTGAAACCACGCTCGTTGCCCCGGCTCGGTCGCGGTCCATCGAACCGCATATTGCGCGAACATTTCGAGCCCCGGTGTCACCTTGAGCCCCGTGGTGCCTGCCGCGGTGGGAGGCGCCGCGGTCCCCTCGAGATCGGGGGCGGGGGCGGGGGCGGACGCAGGCGTGGGCACGCGCGCGGGAGCGGCTGCGGGCGCGGCCGTTTCCTGCGCCGCGGCAGGTCCCGCGGCAGCAAACATCACGGCGAACATCGTCGTCAGGGTGAAACTACGCATGCGGGTTCGTCGCTCCTCAAGGCGCGTGGGCATCGCCATAAAGCGCTCGCACATCAGGCGGCGGCGTATCCGCCGGATCCATCGGGATACCGAGGCGCGGCCCGCGCTCCTCCAAGGCTTCCCGGAACAGCCCCCAATCGACGACCACCTGCGCCGCATATCGATCACCGACCTCGACCTGCTCCGCGACGAACCCGGCCGGATCCCGACCGATCACCGCGGCCACGTCCGCCACGGCCCACGACGTGCCCAGCGGATCCGCCGCATGCGCCCGCGCCACGACGCCACCGAGCCTCCGCCCGAGGCTCGCGAGCGCCGCCGGGCTGCCTCGCTCCTCGCGCATGCGGCTCGTCCGCAGCGTCTTTTGCCCGGCGCTCTCGCGCTTGATCTGACAGACGAACCCCATCCAATCGGTCGTCCCCCAGAGTGGCTCCGCGTCGGGCCGGGCCCAGGCCGCGCGGGACGCGAGGCGCACGCGCTCGGCGACGCCGTCGTAAAACACCCCCGGCGGATAGAGGCCCCCAAGCCCACTGTCGGCGAGCTCTTTCAATTCGAGCACGACGTCGTCGGCCGGATCGTCCGTCGGCCCACGGACGAGCAAGATTACCCGCACACGCGCCCAGCTCGCGACGCCCGAACCGAGCTCGCGCGCAGCGTCGAGCAGCGTGAAAAACGCAGGCGGCGGCGGCTCGACGAGCGTCCCGCGATATCGCTCGATCGCCCCAGAAAGCGCATCATACGCAGCCGGCGGGACATCGAGATACACGCCCGTCGGCTCCTCTGGATCGAGCACACCCCGGCGAAGACGCCGCACGTTGCCTTCGAGCGCCGAAAGCTCATCGAGCTCGGCGCGCGCGTCCCGATCCTCGACCGAACGCTCGAAGAGATCGTCGAGGTTCGGATCTCCCCCGCCCTCCGTGATCCGCTCGCGGGGCCCGCCCTTCGCGAGGGCGGCGATCGCGTCCGCATACCCTTCCGCCGCGGCGCGGGCGACGTCACGCGAGGCCGCGGCGGTCGCCGCCTGCGCCGCCGGATCGTCGGCATTCGTCAGGCGCGCGGCGAGCGCCATTCCCGCGACGAGGCGGCGCACGTCCCATAGATACGGCGCGAACTCGGCGCTGTCGAAATCGTTCGGCTCCAGCGCGAGCGTACCATCGGCCGCGAGCAGCGCGCCGAAGTTCTCGGGGTGCGGATCGCCGAGCGCAGGCACGAGCGGCCCGGCGAGCGCAAACGCGGAGGCGCCGAAGCCGAAGTTGTTCCCCCGAAAATCGTGGAGCGAAAGAGGCACCGTCCCCCGATAAAAATCGTACACGCTCGCGGCCATCCGCGCGTATTTGCCCTCGCAGAGGCGCGGCCTCGCGCGGAGGAGCGGCTCGTCGGCCCGCGCCATCACGCTCGTGATCTCGGCCTTGCGCGCCTCCTCCTCGCTCCGGCCGCCACACGCCGCGAGCGCGAGCGCGAACGCGAGGCAACGACGAATACTTTTCGAGGACGGCCCGTTCACGTGGGCGATGCCTAATCGACCGTCCACGTCGAGGCAATCGCGCGGCGCGCGCGACACCCTTCCGTCACGGCGATGCCATGTTGTCTACGCGGGTGACATCGACCCGTCACCGACGGTCATTGCGGAGGCCCCCCGAGCCACGCGCCCGCGAGCCTTCGAATGCGCACATTCCCGGGGACCCGCTCTCCAAAATGCCGGCGGTAGGAGGGATCTCCGATCGCCGCCTCGCGCGCGGAAAGCTCGTCGGCCGCCTCGCGCAACGTCGCCTTCGCCGCCTCCGTGTCCCCGGCCGCCATGAGGGCCTCGGCGAGCGTGAGGAGCACACGCTCCACCCCGCGCGGGCCGATCTGCCGATGGAGCGCGAGCGCCTCCCGAGCCACGTGCACCGCTTCGGCGGGCCGACCCCGCGCGAGCAGGACCCTCGACCGGAACCACGCGCACGAGGCGCTGACGATCAGGTTTCCGCGGCTGCTCGTTGCCTCGATCCTCGCCGCCGCCTCCTCCACGTCGCCGCGCTCGATATGCGCCTCGATCAGCGTCATCGCGCCGAGCGTGCTGACCACGTTGCCGTCCTTGCCGTGCACCCGCTCCGCCACGGAGCGCGACACCGTGATGGCCTCCTCGAAGCGGCCTTGCGCGAGCCTGAGCTGGGCGAGGTACGCCGCGACCACGTTCGCCGCCATGCTCGACGCGCGCGCCTCCGTGCGGTCGAGCCACGACTCGGCCTCCTCGAACGCGCCGAGGTCCGTGCAAATGCCGACGAGCATCCCCGTCACGATCGGCACGATGTGACGCTCCCCGGCCTGCTCCAGCGATCGCACGGCGTCGAGCGCGTGTTGCCTCGAAAGCCACGGATTGCGACCGAGGTTCTTCTCCACCATCGCCGACGCATACGCGAGCGCCCCGGCCCTCGACGGCTCCACCTCGATGCCGGCCCCCATCGTCGCGCGTAGTTTTTCCAGGAACACAAACGCGTCGCCGTTCCCGCTCGCCGCGAGCGCGGCGATGAGCGGCGCGAGCGCCCGCGCCAGCGCGGAGAGCGCATTCGGCGCGGGCTCCGTCTGCAAAACACGCCGGCTCAGGTCCTGCAACGTATCGTGCCTGCCGAGCAGCATCGCGCCGCCGATGGCCCCCTCCAGCGCGATGCAATGGGCCACGGATCCGGGGGTCGTACGGCGCAAAGCCTCTTCAGCCGCGGCGAGCGAGGCCTCGTAATCGCCCGAGGCCGACGCGATGCGGGCCCGGAGCGCCCAGAGATCCGTCGCCACCTCGTCCGTCGGCCCGGCCGCGAGGCCCCGCTCGACGGCCCGCACGCCTGCCTGGAGGTCATTGCCGCGCATCGCCGTCTGCGCTGCCCGCGCGTGCCAGTACGCCGCCTTCTCCCCCTGCCCGCCGCGCTCGAAATGCATCGCCAGCACCGAGGGATCCGGCTCGCCCACGCGCTCGAGCCACGCGCCCGCGAGCCCGTGCCCGAGCGCGCGGTCCCGCTCCGTCAACATCGCATACGCCCCCTCCCGCAGGAGCGCGTGCCGGAACGCATACTCCTCCTCGCCGACGAACCGCCGTGAATTCCGGCGCGTCACGAATTCGCGCGCCACGGCATAATCGAGGGCGGCGTCCACGTTCACCGGCCTGCGACCGCCGAGCAGCCGCCGCACCCCATTCGGCCAGAACACCTCCCCGTAGACGCTCGCCGCGCGCAAAAAATGGCGCACGTCCGGCGGGAGCGCGGCGAGCCGGGCCTCGACCATCCCGAGCACCGTCTCCGGCAACGCGCCGCTGCTGCGCCCCTCCGTGAAGGCCCGGACAAGCTCCTCCAGGTAAAACGCATTGCCCTCCGACCGCGCCACGAGCCCCGTCACGAGCACATCATCGACGTCGGCCCCGAGCGCGGCGCGCACCAGCGCGGCGGCCGCGCGGCGCGGCAAGGGTCCAAGCCGGACCTCGTGCGTCCGCTCCGCCCAGATTCGCGGAAACAAATCGTGCACCTCGGGCCGGGCAAACGCGACCACCGCAAACGGCTCGTCCCGCAGCTCGCGCAGCGTCGTATCCACGAGCTTCACGGACGAACCATCCCCCCAGTGCAAATCCTCCAGCACGAGCAGCGTCGGCCCCTTCCGGGCCGCGGCGCGCATGAACTCGACCCAGGCCGACTCGATCCGGCCCGCCATGAGCGGCGCATTCTCACGGGCCGATCGGAGCAGGGGATGGCGTTCGTCCGGGAACGCCGCCCCCACGAGTTCGCCCAGGAATGGCGCCGTCCGCGTTGCCGCTTCTCCCGACAAGAGCGCGCGCACCGCCGACGAGACCTTCTCCTGCTGCACCTCGCGCCGCTCGCCGACCTCGATCTGCATGAGCATCCGCAGCGCCGACGCGATCACCGAAAACGCGGCGCCCGAGCGCATCGCATCGGCGCGACCGACCGCCAAACACAGCTCCGGCACGTTGCCTTGCAGCTTCGTGATGAGCTCCTGCCGCAATCGGGACTTCCCCATCCCCGCGGGCGCCGTCACGAGCACGGACTGCGCGCGCTGCTCGTCGAACTCTTGCTGCAGGAGATCCATCAGCGTGGTGAGCTCGCGCTCGCGGCCGACGAACGGGCTCGGATGGCCGAGCAGCGTGCGCCTCTCCTCGCCGCGCGCGTGCTCGGAGAGCAGCCACGCATGCCCGGCGTGCTCTTGCACCTCGAAGCGTGGATCGAGCAGCGCGCGCGTGACCTCGTCGACGATCACCCCGGGCCGACCGTCCTCGCGCGCGCGATCGAGCAGCAATGCCACGAGCTCGACGAGATCCCCGACGGGGAGCCGATCGGCGAGATCGCTGCGGCCCGTGACGAGCGCGAGCGTCCGGTCCGCCGAGGCCGCCTGAATCGCCAGCGCGGCGCGCGCCGCCCGCAGCACCTGATCGGCCGGGCTCCCCACGCCGGGCAACACCATCAAGATCGTGCCCCCGGCGAGCGTATCCACGAACGCGCCGAGCGGCTCCGCGATACGACGAACCTCCACGAGCGCGCCGCGCGCGGTGCCTGCGATCGCCACGATCGAGAGCAGCCGCCGCTCCCGCTCGCTGAGCCGCGACGGCGTCATGCTCCGCACGGACGGCGAGCTCGACGAAGAAATCCCGCCGATCGCGGACAGCTCGGCCACGAGGGCCGCCCCGTCGTCCGGCCGCTCCCCCGGATCCTTTGAAAGCATACGTGTGCAAAGGCTCGACACGGCGGAGGAGACCTCGGGCCGCACGACCGCGAGCTCGGGCGGCTCTTCGAGCAAGAGCTTCGCGAGCAGCGCCATCGGGTGCGAACCCTGAAATGCGGGTCGTCCTGCCAAACACTCGAAGAGCACGCAGCCGAGCGAGAACACATCGGCCCGCGGCCCCACGACCCCGTCGCCGCGTGCTTGCTCCGGCGCCATGTAGCCGGGCGTTCCGAGCACCGAGCTCGAGCGCGTGTGCAGGGTCGAGCCGGTCGACGCGCGCGCGATGCCGAAATCGAGAAGCTTGATGCGATCGACGCGCCGGCCGACGAGGAAGATGTTGCTCGGCTTGATGTCCCGATGAACGATGCCGCGCGCGTGCGCCGCGGCGAGCCCATCCGCGACGTTGCGCACGAGCGCGAGGCCTGCGTCGATTTCGAGCGGCGCGCGCGCGAGGCGCGTGGCGAGGTCCTCGCCCGAGAGCCACTCCATCACGAGGTACGGCTCGCCGAGGGCCGTGAGCCCGTGCCCGACGTGCCGCACGATGCACGGATGTTCGAGCCGCGCGAGGATACGCGCCTCCGACAGGAATCGCTCGGCGCCGTGCTCGGGATCGCGCAGGACCTTCAGCGCCACGGCCTCGTTCGTCGCGAGCTCGCGGGCGCGCCAGATGGTCCCCATGCCGCCGGTGCTCGCCCGCGACTCCAGCTCGAACCGCCCGTCCACGATGTCGCCGCTCCGCATGCGCGCCTCACCCCGGACTGTAAAGGATGTCCGTGCGCAGGACGAACTTCTCACCGCGGGCCACCTGGCTCGCGATATGGAGGATCCGGTGCTGGAACATCAATGCGCGCCCGCGCCGCGGGGTGACGCGCCGTTCGAGTTCCGGAAAATCGGTCTCGCCGCCCTCGAAGTCGTCGTTCAGATAAAAAACGAGCGTGACCAGGCTGCGCACGCCGCCGTCGAGGTGCACGACCGTGTCCCAGTGCGCACCGTGTTGCTCGCCGGGGCCGTATCGATACAGACGGACGCGCGGGTTGCCGCCCGCGAGCTTCATGCCCATCAAGAGCTTCGGCACGTGCGGCGCGACCCGCGCGACGAGCCCGTCGGCCTCCGCCGCGTCGTCCCACATCACGCGCGTGTTGTTGCGGACCCCGAGATCGACCTCGGGCTCCCCGTCCTCGCCCACGATCGGCGCGATCTCTGCGTGCCCCGTCCGCATGCGCTCGATATACGCGTCGCAGTCGGCGGACGAGAGCGCGTCGTCCACGGTCCAGACGAGGGGCTGCGTCAAGTCGAGGTGACCGGCGTACATGGGAGGGGAGTATACGCGGGCGCAGGGCGGAAGGGGCCCTTCGTCGTCGACGCGGGGCTTGCGCCGGGACCGACGCGACCTCACCGTGGGGGGACATGGCGCGCCGCCTCCTCGCCCTCCTCGCGGTCCTCTGCGCCCTCGTCCTCGGGCTACCGGGCCGCGCGCACGCCGGCGCCCTCACGACGGACGAAAAAGCCCGCCTCGCGCGGGGCGAGGTCGTCAAGCGGACCTTCGACGTCGAGCTTCCGGAGGGCGATTTCATTGGCGGCCTCGGGTACGTGATCATCGCGGCCCCGCCGGCCGAAGTCATGGCCGTGCTGCTCGACCCGGGCGCGTATCGGTATATTTTCCCGCTCACGCAGGACGCGCGCCTGGTCGGCCGCAAGGGCGACGATTTTTTCCTGACGCTCCGCCAGGGCGGCGCCACGGTCGCGGGCGAATACACCGTACGCGCGCGCCGGGAAACCCCGTCGCTCGTCCGATTCTGGATGGACCCGACGCGGCCCCACGACATCGGCGATTGCTGGGGGTTTTTCCGGGTCGACCCCGCCGACGGCGGGAAAACCCTGCTCACCTATGGCGCCCTCCTGCACCTCGAATTCGGCGTGATCAAGCTCCTCTTCCAGGAGAAGATCCGCACGTATGCATTGCAGACGCCGGAGCTCTTACGGCGCCATGTCGAGGATCGGCGGGGGCCGCGGCCTTGACGCGCGCGGCCGCGCCTTTTCTCGATCGGGAGGGGTGAGGAGGAGGCGGAGGACGGGTCAGTCGATGCCGAGGGTGGTCACGTCCGTGATCGGGGCGGACGAGGCGATCGTGCGGATCTTGCCTTTCTTCGTGGTCACGATCCAGCCCGAGCCGCCGGGGATACGCGTCTTCGTGCCCGGGCGCATGCGGCGCGCCCCGCCCTTCGGCGGATAAAGGATCTCCACCGACCGATCCTCCGCCGCGATCTGCACGACGTACACGTACGCGAGCCGATCGAGCTCGCCCTCGATCGCGACCTTCGTGCCCGCCTCGACGTCGAACTCGTTCATCGCCTCGTCGCGCATCTCGCTGAGGAGCGCGTAGCCCCACGCGAGGCGCCGAAACGGCCGACCCATGAGGCTCGGCGGCGGCTCGTCGATGAGCTCCACCGGCGCCGCGGCCGCGGCCCTCGCCGCCGCCTTCGCCCTCGCCTCGATCTTCGCCGTCGCGCTGCCCTTCGCCGCCCTGGCCGCGGCCTTCGCCTTCTTTGCCACGCCCTTCGCGGGCGCCTTGGCCGCCCCCTTCGTCGCCTTCTTCGCCGCGCCCTTGACCCCGCCCTTCGTCGTCCCCTTGGTCTTCATCGTGCCGCCCTTCGCGCTGCTCCTGGTCACCATCGCAGACGCATTCTATGGCGGAGCGCCGAAAAACCCTAGCGCGACGAACATGCCTCCTCGCGTGAGCGAGACCTCCTCGCGGGGTTTGGGGCCACAGCTCGGCGGACCCGCGCCAAGCCCCGCGCACCTAAGGACGTGGTGCCGCCGCTTCGAGCGTGCTCTTCTTGACGTCCCGCACGAAAGGAGCTCGGCACGACGATTGCGTCGAGCGCGTCCCCGCCATGGATCCGATGGAGCAAGCGCGTCACCACATGGTGGCCGAACAACTCGCAAGCCGCGACATCCAGGACGCGCGGGTGCTCGATGCGATGCGTCGCGTCCCGCGGCATGCCTTCGTGCCTGCCGAGCGCGAGCACGAGGCGTACCTCGACAGACCGGTGCCAATCGCCGAAGGCCAGACGATCTCGCAGCCGTACATCGTCGCGCTCACCGCGCAGGCCCTGCAGATCGGGCCGGATGCGCGGGTCCTCGAGATCGGCGCGGGCTCGGGGTACGCCGCGGCGGTGCTCGCCGAGCTCGCGCGCGAGGTCGTCACCGTCGAGCGCCACCCGCTCCTCGCCGCCGAGGCCGCCGCGCGGCTCGCGTCGCTGCGGTACGGAAACATCTGGGTGGTCACTGGAGATGGCACCCGAGGTTATCCCGAACGCGCACCTTATGATGCCATCGCGGTGACGGCGAGCGGGCCACGTGTACCGAAGGCGCTTTTGCACCAGCTCGCGCCGGGCGGCCGCATGGTGATTCCGGTCGGGCCGGACGAACATCAGCAAGAGCTCGTCCTCGTCACGCGGGGCTCGGAAGACGGCGTGTTCTCCGAGCAAAACCTCGGCGCCGTGCGGTTCGTCCCGCTCGTCGGCGAGGACGGCTGGGCCCGCGCGGACGGCAGGTAAACTTCATTCGTCCCGCTTGACGATTGGGGCTCCACGCGGACGAGCCGCGTTACGCCCCAAACCCCATACCATTCGGCCCTTCGCCCTGGTACGATGGACGTATGGCGCATCCGTACCGCATGAGGCCCACGGTGCCCCCCGAAGGCTCGCCCGAGGACGGACGGCTCTCCGGTCCGACGCTCGCGTTCGGTTTGTTTTGCGTCATCTCGGGCCTCGCGCTCGCGGGCTCGTCGCGCCCGGGCGCGCTGCTCCTCGCGGGCGGCGCGGGGACGATCGCGATCGCGGCGCGCCGAACGCCGCGCGGAGGGGCGTACCCGCGTGACAAGGATTGAGCTCCAGCGCGGAGGATTCCTCCTCTTCCACGACCCGTTTCTCACGCGGAGCGAGGCAGACGCCTCGTTTCCCGCGCTGCTCGCGGAGGTCCCCTTCCAGCAGCAAACGATCCGGCTCTTCGGCAAATCGATCTTGCAGCCGCGCCTCTCGGCCTGGCACGGGGATGCGGGCGCCTCGTACACGTATTCGGGCCTGTCGCTCACGCCGAACCCCTGGACGCCGGCGCTCTCGGCGCTGCGCGCGCGGGTCGAGGCGGCGGCCGGCTGCACGTTCAACAGCGTGCTCGTGAACCACTACAGAGACGGCGACGATTCGATGGGTAAACACGCCGACGACGAGCCCGAGCTCGGGGAAAACCCGGTGATCGCGTCCCTGTCGCTCGGAGCGCGAAGGAAGTTCGTCCTGGAACCGAAGCACAAGGGCGGGGAGAAGGTGACGCTCGAGCTCGGCGAGGGGAATCTGCTCGTGATGGCGGGGACGACGCAGCACCATTATCGGCACGGGGTGCCGAAGCAGGCCGGGCGGGAGGCGAGGATGAATTTGACGTTTCGGCGGATTTTTGGGTCAGGCGGCTGAGAAATCGGGCATGTCGGGGTCGCTGGTCGGTTCCATCGCGTAGGATCGGCCCTCCTTGTAGGGCAAGAACGTGGGCTCCAAGAATTCATCGGAAAGCGGCACCTCCCAGCCTTCCGGAATCATGGCTTCGTAGGTCGCGCGCGCCAGGGCGAGGCCATCCAGAAGCGCCTCGATGAAGTCGTCGCCCATGCCATGACGAACAGGCTCGTCGACGGGCGAACCAAGGACGAACGCGCATTTCCACGTTCCGTCGTCGGCGCGAAGCGGCTTGTACACCGTGAGGGCCAACGCGCGCGCGCGACCGGTCTCATCGGGGCAGCCGAGGATGCCGACGGCGAGAGGTTCGAGGCCCCCAGGATTCTCCTCGAATGGGGGGACGGTGGGGGGCTGGTACGCCTCAGGTTTCTCGGCGAAACGCGGCAGGCCCGCATGAACCATCCCTTGCCAGCTCGACCGTTCCTCCGTGGGATGCTCGATGTAGCTGCGGGCGACCGTGAGGCAGCTCAGGAGCGCCTGAATGGCGTCGACGCCCCTCACGTGGATGGTCCTCTGGTTGGGCGGCGGGCTGAACTGGAATCCGCACTCCCAGTCATCCTGGTCCGTCTTGCGTGGGGTAAATACCGTCAGGGTGACGTCCTTCACGACGCCGTTATCGCTGCGGTACTGGAGCACGCGTGTGGTGAGAACGGCCATCGGGTCCTCAATCCGCATAGGGGATTTTCTTCATGCAATCGCCGAGCTTTGCACTGCACTCCGCGTAGCATTGGCGGCCAAGCTTGCCTCTCGTGCACCAATCGCGGCACGCCTCGAACAGCGTCTCACATTCCTGCACACGGCGCTCGCGCTCCTCCTCGCTGATTCCTCCCGTCCGTACCGCGGCTCCCTCGCGAATCTCCGGTTCTCTTGGATCAGCCTCCGTCGACGTCAACGACGAGGCAGGTGACTCCGGTCGGACGTCAGCGACGCCCGACGCCATACCGAACGACCCGTACAGAACAAGCGCCCCGAGCCCCAAGATCAGCTTCGCCATGTTTTTCTTCCCTGGTGCGTCTTCTCAACACGCAGAAAGGACGTTAACAGGAGCCACCGACAAACGTCTAGATTCCCGCTCGCCGCGCGGGCTGCGGGAGCCGCTCGACGTGGCGGCGCGTGCGCTGCGCCTCCGCGGGCTGTGACCCGATGCTCCGGACAACGACAGGAAGATGCACGCGTCGTCTAGAAAAGTGCGACGCACGCCAGTTTAGGTACGCAGGTAGCGCGACGCGCCATGGACGCGCGCTACCAGTTCGCGAGCGCCCAGAGTTCGGTCGCCACCTCGGCCATGCTTGACGGTCGCCCGGAGGGCACGACGTATGTCATCCGCTGAATCAGCGCGTTGAATCGCTGCTCATGCTCGGTGTATCCGGCGAGGACGTTAAGCCGGATGCCGCCGCCAACCGGGTTGATCGGCGTTTGCCGCCCCGTTAGCAACTCTGCGAGCATGATGCCAAGCGAGTAGACGTCACCGCGGTTATCACACTTGCCGGTGTTCCACTGCTCCAGCGAGCAATAGTACTCGGTCCCCATTCCGCCCATGGTGAGCGGTTTCAGCACCTTGGAGTGTTTGTGCACGAAGTACCCGAGTCCCCAATCGGCGATGACGGGGTTGTTCTGGGCGTCCATGAGGACGTTCTCGGGTTTGAGGTCCCGATGGATGAAGCCCAGGTTGTGCGCATACTGGAGTGCATCCGCGAGTCGCGCGCCGAGCCCGGCGATATAGCCCGCCTCGATCCCGTCCGGGTAGCCACCGAGCAGATCGCGGAGGCTTTTGGGGTAGAGGGGCATGATGTAGAATCGTTCCAGGCTATCACCAAGGTTCTCGCCCTGGTACGCGACGATCGCCGTGTGCGACATGGCCTTGAGGGCTGCGATCTCCCGCTCGAACCGCTGGCGCATGACCGGGTGATCCTTCCAGCTATCATTGAGCCGCTTGCACGCGAGCCGCTGCCCAGGTTGCAGGCCTACACAGTTCGACAGGGCAATCACGATCTCATCGACCCTGCCGAGGCCGCCCTCTCCGAGAAGACGACCGTACTTGAAGCGAAACTGGTTCGGCGGCAGTGTTGTGTCCAGGTGCATCTTGTCCTCCAGCGTGTGCGAATCGCCAACAGCCACGCGAGGACCGTATGTCCAGGCGAAACCTGCGCGCGAGGCGGCCCGTCCGGGGCGCCTCTGTCGAGCTCGTTGGGGCGCGCAACTTAAGTTCGCCCGACCGCATATCAAGGATGTGACACCCACGCCCGCCACGGCTCCCGCGAGCCCGCGGCAATCCCCCGTCGACGTCCCTCCCGCTCCCTCCAGCGCTCCGGTGATCGAGCCTCGACCTTCGGAGGTTTGCCGCCTCTCAAATCCCGTCATCCATCGACCGCCCCGGGGCTCCCGCGAGCCCTCGGGGGGTCGCCCTGGGTCTGCCGCGGGCTCGCGGGAGCCTCGCGACGCCGATCTGGCCTCCCGCGCTTCGCCGAGCCTCTACCGTCGCGGCTCCCCTCCATGGTAGCGTCCCCCACCATGAGTCCTCCCCAAAAGAAAAAACCACCGGTCGACCACGACGCCGCCAAGGCCGCCTTCGAAAAACTCCTGCCGCGCCTCGCCCAGCTCCCCAAAGATGGCCTCCAATCACCGAACACCAGCGTCGACGCCGCGGCCATCGTCGCCCTCGGCATTGCCCGCGAGCTCTCGGCGCCCCAGGCGCGCGCGCGCTTCGAGCTCTTGCCCAAGGAGTTCTTCGATATCGCCGCCATAGACGACCTCGAAGCCGCGGCGCTCGCGGCCTGGTATACGGCCACGAGCCTCCTCTCCGCCAATGCCCAGGGCACGGAGGCCAAGCTCCCCGTCGAGCTCGTCGACGACGCCACCACGCTCAAGGCGCGGATGCTCAAGGTTGGCGAGTACCACTTCGACCCGGCCACGCCCACCGGCCGCGAGATCGCCGATATCCGCGTCGGCACGGGGTACCGCGACCTCGCCCAGGACCTCGCCCGACTCGCCAGGCTCTACCGCACCGAGAAGAACCAGCTCGAAAACGACAAAGTCCATTACAGCGTCGAGGACGCCACGCGCGCGGACGAGCTGTCCCACCGGATCTTGGCGGAGCTCGCCACGTCCCGCAGCACGGAGCAAGCGCTCTGGACCGAGCGGGTCCAGCGCGCCTGGACGCTCCTCCTCGGACTTTATGGGGAGGCGACCACCACCGCGGCATGGCTCTGGCGGAAGGAGGGCGGCGCGGCGCCGTATCCGTCGCTCGTCACGGCGGGGCGCGCGGCCCGCAAGGCGAGGTCCGAGGGCGCGGCCGAGGAGCCGCCGCCGGGCGGAGGCGAATCCACAGGCGGCTGACGCATCGGCCAACCGCACCCCCCCATTCTCCCATTCACGCCCTGCATGCGTGACATCGCTCACGCCAATACGTTCCTCGTTTGACAGTCGTATCGGTGCCCATTAGCTTCGCGGTGCTTTCATCCTTCCAAGGAGCGAATTCACCATGAAGCAGGGTCTTTGGCTCGCGCTCGGCCTCGGCGCGGCGCTCGCGGTCGTGGCTTGTGGCGACGATACGAACAATACCAACAATACAACCTCGTCCTCCTCGTCGGGCTCGGGCGGCAGCGGCGGCAGTGGTGGCAGCGGCGGAAACGGAGGCGCCGGCGGCGGCGACTCGGAGATCGAAGTGAAGACGCACGTCTCGCCCGATGGATTCGGCGTCGACTCGCACCTCATCGTGGGCCCGACCGAGGTCGTCCTCGTCGATGGCCAGTTCTTCACCGCGGAGGCGCAAAAGGTCGTCGACCTCGTCAAAGGCACGAACAAGAAGCTCACCACCGTCTGGCTCACGCACGCCCACCCCGACCATTACCTCGGGATGGAGGTCATCCGCGCGGCGTTCCCGGACGCGAAGTTCGTGACGACGGCCGCGGTCCTCGCCGATTACAACGCGAAGAAGGACGGCACGCTCGCGTTCGCCCAGACGAACTTCCCCGGCCAGGTGCCCGACAAGGTCGTCGCCTTCGCCGCGCTTGCAGGGACCACGATCACGGTCGACGGGCATACACTCGACGTCGTGGAGATCGGCGACGCGGGCGAGAGCGTGGAAGCCGCGGGGCTCGCGCTGAACGAGCAAAAGGCATTTTTTGCAGGCGATCTCCTTTACAACAAAGAGCACCTCTGGCTCGCGGAGTGCAACTTCGACGGCTGGATCAAGAACCTCGACGCCCTCGCCGGGAAGGGCTTCACGACGTTTTATCCGGGCCACGGCGAAAAGGCCACGGCCGCCGTCATCGATGAGGACAAGAAGTACTTGAGCGACGCAAAGCCGATCCTCGATGTCGCGACGACGGCCGACGAGGCCGTGACGAAGCTCAAAGAGGCGTACCCCACCTGGGGCGGAGACGGCCTGCTCTCGTTCGGCACCTCGAATTATTTCATGGCCTGCAAGATGCCCTGATCGGGATCAACGGCCTGCGGCCGGGCGCGGTTTCTGGTAGGCTGCGTTCGTGCGCCGCGCCCTTGCCTTCTCCTTTCCCCTCGCCGCCCTGCTCCTCTCCGCCTGCAGCGACCCCGTGGAGCTGCCCGTGCCGCCGGAGACCGGCGTCGTCGCGCTCTACGGCAAGCCCGCCGAGACGGTCCTCTCGCCCTACCCGTCCGACCGATACACGACGGCCGACGCGGCCACGGCCACGGGCCGGCGCGTGCGGATCGGGCCGGACACGGCGGCCGATTCGCTCGTGACCAGCTACCAGGGCACGGTCGATCTCCTGAACGAAATGGATGGTTTCTCCACGGTGGGCGGCGTCGTGGTGAATTTCAGCGGCCCCATCGACGCGCGTCCGCTCGTGCTCGCGCCGTACGCGGAGCCGCCGCTGCTCGGGCCCATCCTCGACGCGGAGGACTACAAAAAGCCCGGCGCGCCGCTCTACCTCGTCGACGTGGACCCGGACTCGCCCGAGCAAGGAAAACCCGTCGGGCTGATCCCCCGCTGGTTCCCGCAGCCCGACGATGGGTTTTACCCGGACGATTTCACCTTGGTCGCGGAGCCCGCCACGCCGCTCCGTCCCGGGACACGGTATCTGTTCGTCGCGACGAACGCGCTCCGCGGGGATGACGGTGCCCCCGTGCGGCGATCGCCGGACATGCAGGCGCTCCTCGGAGGCACGGCCGAGGGCGACTACGGCGACGAGGTGCGCAAGGCCATCACGGAGGCGCGGACGGGCGGGCTCTTCCATGCCGAAGACGTCGTGCTCGCGACCGCTTTCACCACGGCCACGGTGCGCGCCGGGATCGAGGCGATGGGCGTCGCCGCGCGGAAATCCCCGACGCCTGCGCTGCTCACGCCCTTCGAAGTCGAGACGCCGGCCGAGCCGGGCGGGCGCGTGCGTTTTCGGGGCGTGTACGAGGCGCCCGAATATCGCGGCGAGACGGGGAAATGGTCCTTCGAGGGAGGGACGCCCGTCGCGAACAAGAAGGTCGGGCTCGACGTGTTCCTGGCGTTCTCGAAGGCGGAGGTGAGCGGCAAGAGGCCGGTCGTCATTTACGGGCACGGGCTCGGCGGGGACAAGGACGGCACGTGGGGCACGGCCCAGAGGCTCGCGGCGATTCACCCGAACGGCGCGGCCGTCTTCGGGATCGACTCGCCCGAGCACGGCTCGCGCGCGAAAAAGCCGGACCAGAATGCCCTGTTCGCCGCGTTCGGCTTCTTCGGCATCGACAGCGCGACGGGCGAATTCGACATAGGCAAGGCGCGCGACAACTTCCGGCAAATGGCCTCGGATCAGCTCGAGCTCGTGCGGCTCGTCGATTCGCTCGGCTCGCTCGACGTCCTGCCCGTCGGCGCGCCGGACGGCGTGCCCGACCTCGATACCTCGCGGATCCTCTACATCGGCCATTCGTTCGGGTCCGTGCAGGGGCCAACGATCCTCGCGCTCGCGCCCGAGATCCGGCAAGCTGTCTGGAACGTGGGCGGCGACGGGCTCATGATGCTGCTGCGGGACTCCGGCACGTTCGGCCTGCTCGTCGACGCGATGCGTCCACCCAAGACGCCGGACGGCGCGCTCGCCCGTTTCTTCGCCGTCACGCAGGCGATCGTGGACCCGGGCGATCCGATCAACTACGCTCGGTTCGCGTCGGGCGAACCTCTGCCGGGCGCACCGGAATCGAAGCCGCGCGACGTGCTCTTGCAGGTGGTCATGAACGACACGATCGTCCCGAACTCGACCAGCGAAGCGCTCGCGCGGGCCTCGGGCATGACGCTCATGAATGCGATCCGCCCGGTGAGCGGCCTGCCCGTCGCCGAGGGGCCGCTGACGGGCAACGGCAAGACCGGCTCGACGCT
The DNA here is from genome assembly GCF_029946465.1 of Polyangium sorediatum. Classification (NCBI taxonomy): domain Bacteria; kingdom Pseudomonadati; phylum Myxococcota; order Polyangiales; family Polyangiaceae; genus Polyangium; species Polyangium sorediatum. The sequence continues at coordinate 103,229 of NZ_JARZHI010000027.1, read as the reverse complement.
GGTGATGTCGCAGTTCGACCGGATCGAGGGGACGAAGCTCGCCGTGCATGGCGAGCTCATCTTCTCGCCGGAGGGACAGGCGCAATACGTGGAGTTTTTCCAGACAGGGCTCGCCGAGCCGTACGCGACGGCGAAGCCGCCCTACTGAAGGACGAGTCGCAGGGTTCGAGGAGAGTTCGAGGAATGTCGTATTTCGACGGTCTGCCGGGCAAGCCGCCGCGCGAGCGGGGCATCTTTTGCAACCGGACCATGAACATGCGGTCGATCAAGGCGATCGGCTACGACATGGACTACACGCTCATCCATTACCGGGTGGAGGAGTGGGAGCGCCTGGCGTACGAGCACCTGCGGACGCGGCTGCTCGCGCATGGGTATCCGGTGGAGGATCTCCGCTTCGATCCGGAGCTCGTGATCCGGGGGCTCATCATCGACACGGAGCTCGGCAACCTGCTCAAGGTGAACCGCTTCGGTTACGTGAAGCGCGCGATGCACGGGACGTCGCTGCTCGATTTCGAACCGATGCGCGCAGCGTACGCGCGGACGATCATCGACCTCGCCGAGCCGCGGTTCGTCTTTCTGAACACGCTCTTCTCGCTCTCCGAGGCGTGCATGTACGCCCAGCTCGTCGACCTCGCGGACGCGGGAAAGATGCCGGCCGGGACAGGCTACGAGCAGCTTTATCGGCTCGTGAAGAGCGGCCTCGACGAGGCGCATATGGAGGGCCGCTTGAAGGCCGAGATCATCGCGGATCCGGACCGGTTCGTGGTGCTCGACCCGGAGGCGCCGCTCGCGCTGCTCGACCAGCAGCGGGCCGGGAAAAAGCTCCTGCTCATCACGAACTCGGAGTGGGGCTACACGGACGCGATGATGCGTTATGCATTCGAACGATTCTTGCCGAACGGGATGCGGTGGCGGAATCTCTTCGACGTGGTGATCGTGCAGGCGCGGAAGCCCGATTTCTTCATGCAGAAATCGCCGCTCTTCGAGGTCGTGAGCGAGGACGGGCTGCTCCGGCCGTGGATCGGTCCGCTCAAGGAAGGCGGCTCGTACCTCGGCGGGGACGCGACGCAGGTGGAGCGCTCGCTCGGGATCTCGGGGGACGAGATCCTGTACGTGGGGGACCACATCTGGGGCGACGTGCGGGTGTCGAAGAGCGTCCTGCGCTGGCGGACGGCGCTCATTCTGTGGGAGCTCGAAGAAGAGGTGCGGGCGGCCTATGCATCCCGCGTGGACGAGGCGCGGCTCGGCGCATTGATGGAGGAAAAAGAGGCGCTCGAGCTCGCCTCCTGCCAGCTCCGGCTGCTCGCCCAGCGGCACAGGGAAGAGTATGGTTTGCCCGAGGACGCCCCCTCGTGCGACGAGGTCCTCGCGCGGCTCGGCGCGCTGAAGACGGCGCTCGCGGAGCTCGACGATCGAATCGCCCCGCTCGCGAAAGCGGCGGCCGAGGTCTCGAACTCGCGCTGGGGCCTGCTCCTGCGCACGGGCAACGACAAGAGCCACCTGGCGCGGCAGATCGAGCGCTCGGCCGACATTTACACGTCGCGCGTCTCGAATTTTCTGCGCTACACGCCGTATTCATATTTCCGCTCCCGCCGCGGGAGCCTGCCGCACGATCCCTCCGGAGAAGCGCCGAGCCCGAACCCGGGGCCTTGACCGCTGGAGGCGCGCGGCGCGGAGATTCGTCCCCGCCGCGCGCCCAGGGTTTTACTTGGCCACCTCGGTCTTGCAGCCGAGGGCGATTTGCACCTTCGCGCCGAAGTCCTTGCGGACGGCGTCGCAGGTGGCCGGGCAAAACGATATCTTCGAGGGGACGACGGGATTGTCGTAATACCAGCCGAGGCCGTTCGTGCACTCCTTGTCCTGGAGGATCGTCTGCGGCTCGCCGCCGCTCGACGGCGTGAAGAGCACGTTCACGAAGCCCGGATCGACCTCGCCCCCCGAGACCTTCGTCGGAATCTCGTAATCGCAGGGCAAGGCCTTGCCGCGGGCCTTCGCGAGCGCATTCTGAAACTCGACCTGGACGTTCACGCTGCCAACGAGGATGGCCGAATCGGTGCCGCCCGACGCCGCGATGAGGTTCACCGTATCCTGCGTGACGCCCGGGAGGCCAATCACGAACGTGCGGACCTTGAATTGCGAGAGGCCCGTCGCCGCGAGGTTCGCGATGACCTGCGGGTCCTCCGGATTGACGCCGCTGCACACAGGCGCGGGCCCGGCCGGCTGCCCGTCCGTGACAAGGAGCACGGCGCACCCCGTCCCCGGCTTTTGCTGCAATGCGTCGGCGCAGGCAAGGAGGGCGCCGCCGAGCGCCGGGTAGATCGGGGTCTTGAAGCCGTTCGGATCCTCGGCGGCGATGGCTTGAATGATCGGCTCGGCGTTCGCCGGCAGCTCACCGAAGGGCACGACCGGCGGCTTGTAGAGCATCTGATCACAGGTGGACTCGGCGGGCAGGGGGAAAAAATTGAGCGCGACCGAGGTGCCCGCCGAGTTCGGATCGTTGACGAACGCCGCGAGCCCCGCCTCGGCGCTGTTCCACTTCGTTCCGACCATCGAGCTCGACTTGTCGAACGCGATGTAGAGCGAGAGCGGCACGGACTTTCCTTGCTCGGTGAGGAGTCCGCAGCCTGGATCCACGACGCCGCTGGAGCTGCTGCTTCCGCCGCTGCCGACGAAGATATCTCCGCCCGTGCCCATGCCGCCCGCGCCACCCGAGCCGCCCGCGCTCCCGGCGCCGGCGCCGGCGGGATTGCCCGAGGGAGGCAGGTTCGAGTCGGGCGCACAGGCAACGCCGAGGGCGCATGCCGATAGAACAAGCAAAGCGGCGTGGATACGGTTCATGTCTGGATGGTGCCCGATCGAGGGGAGAGACGTCAACCCGAGCCGGGAAGCTCGCACCCGCGTCGCATTTTGCGACGTCCCCGGAGGGCCTGGGTCGGACGATCACATTCGGGCTGTACGGCGTTCGTCGAAATGGAAGAAATTCCTTGCCAACCGATGGTGCGGGAGAGAAAGATTCAGGCATGCGCGCGCGTCTTCTTCTTGGTACGACACTGGGTTTGGTCGGTTTGGTAGGGGCCGTTTCGGTCGCAGGCTGCGCCGAGGGCGGGTCCGTGACGTCCGGAGGCATCACCGGCGGCATCGGCGGATCCGGCAACGGGGGCGGCGACGGAGGATCGGGCGGCGATGCCGGCGCAGGGGGCGCGGGCGGCGGCGCGGGCGGCGGCTCGGGGTCGAGCTCGAGCTCGGCGAGTGCCTCGAGCGGCTCGGGCGGCGCAGGCGGCGAAGGCGGGATGGGCGGCGCGGGCGGCGCTGGAGGGATGGGCGGCGCGGGCGGCGGCGGAACGGGCGGCGGGATGGTAGATCCATGCTCCATGGGCTGCCCCGCGGGCACCTGGGACGTGGACGGAAACCCGCTCACGGGAGCCCAGTGCGGCTGCGAATATCAGTGCACGCTGGTGAGCGCCGACAAAGACCCGATCGACGACGGATACAAGGACGACAACTGCGACGGGACGGACGGCGTCGCCGAGCAGTGCATCTACGTCTCCGCCGGCGCGGGGAATGACGCGAGCCCAGGCACGCGGCAGGACCCGATGAAGACGATCGCCGCGGCCATTCAGCAGGCGCAGTCGAAGGGCGTCCCGTCGGTCTGCCTTTCGGGCGAGATTTACAACGAGGCCGTGACCGTGGTCTCGGGTATCAACATTTACGGCGGATTCGATCATAACAATGCCGATTTCCGCTTCCGGCGATCCGCGGCGGTGACGACCACGGTGAAGGCCGTGGGCACGGTGTTCTACGCGCCGCAAATCGATCAAGAGACGCACATCGAAGGAATCACGATCGAGTCCTCGACGCCGCAGGGCTCGGGCGCGAGCACGTACGGTGTGCGGCTCGGCGGCGGCGTGGGCGAGCTTTTCGTGCGGTACAACAAGATGGTGATCGGCGGCGGGACCAGCGGGGACGCCGGCACGAACGGAGCGGCGCAAGCGCAATCGCAGGCGCCCGGCGGGCTCACCGGGTCGGCCGGGGCCCAGAAAAACCAAAACTCCGGCATCGGCGGCGCAGCGCCGGTATGCGACGCGCCCGGCGGGAAGGGCGGCGACGGCGGGGCGAACGAGAACAACGGTCAGGCCGGCTCGTCCGGATTCGGTGGAACGTCGGGCGGCGGCGGCGCCGCGTGGAACGGCTGCACGCCCGCCATCGGCGGCGCCGGACCGGCCGGCGGGACCGGGCAAAACGGCGCAGATTCCCCGCAAGGACAGGCGGGCCAGGGCGGCGCGACGCTCGGCGGCGTGCAGGACCATTTCTATCGGCCGGCGCACGGCACCGACGGAATGAACGCCCAGACCGCCAAGGGCGGCGGCGGCGGGGGTGGCGGCGGCGGCGGCAGCGGCGGCGGGTTCTGCTTGGGTGACTGGGACAAGGGCGGCGGCGGCGGCAGCGGCGGCTGCGGCGGCAAGGGCGGCAATGCCGGCAAGGGTGGCTTCGGCGGCGGCGGGAGCTTTGGCGTGTTCGCGGTGTCCGGCAAGGTCACCGTGGCGAAGAACGAGATCCAGACGAGCGCCGGCGGCAACGGCGGGCTCGGCGGCAATGGCGCGCTGGGACAAAACGGCGGCGTCGGCGGCAACGGCGGCGCGCACAACGACGACAGCGGTCCCGGCGGCAAGGGCGGCAACGGCGGAAAGGGCTCGGCCGGCGGTGCCGGCGGCGGCGGCGGCGGCGGCCCGAGCGCGTGCCTCGCGCGCACCAGCGGCGTCACGTTCACGTTCGACGGCAATAGCTGCTCGACGGGCGCGGTCGGCCTCGGCGCGAACGGCGGGACGAACCCCGAGGGCGGCGTGGGCGGCAAGGGCCTGAACGGCACCTCCGGGTTCAACATCCAGATCAACTGAAGCGGCGCGCTTCGCGCGGCGAGAGCGAAATGGGGCGGTCCGTACGCGGGCGGCCCCATTTCGTTCCATGTTCCCTCGTTTCCTCTTGCGTCGCCGGCCTCCGAACGGTACGGACGGCGGGCAATGGCCATCGAGATCGTCGAGCTTGGCGAGAAGGACAAGAAGCGGCGGCGGGATTTCCTCGACGTCGCGCGGGAGATCTACGCGGACGATCCGGCCTGGGTGCGTCCCCTCGACATGGACATCGAGGACCGGCTCGACCGGAAGAAGAACCCGTTCTTCGACCACGGCGACGCGCAGGCGTTCGTCGCCTACCGGGATGGGCGCCGCGTCGGGCGTATCACGGCGCAGATCGACCACACGCACCTCGAACGGCACAAGGACGCGGCCGGGTTCTTCGGGTTCCTCGATACGCTGGATGACCCGGAGGTCGCGCGGGCCCTGCTCGAAAAGGCCGCGGACTGGAACCGCGCCCGGGGGATGAAGCTCCTGCGCGGGCCGATCTCGCTGAACATCAACGAGGAACTCGGCTGCCTCGTCGAGGGCTTCGATACGCCCCCGATGATCATGATGCCCCACCACCGGCCCTACCAGGGCGGGCTCATCGAGCAGGCGGGCCTCGCGAAGCTCAAGGACTTCTATGCGTGGACGTACGACGTCGGCTCGGTCCCGACGCGCGCGCAGAAGGCGCACGACGAGGTCCTCGGCATGCCCGAGGTGACGGTCCGCCACTTGGACCCCGCGCATTTCGGCGAAGAGGTCCGCGTCCTCATGGACATCTTCAATGACGCGTGGAGCGACAACTGGGGCTTCGTGCCGCTCTCGGAGCGTGAACTCGCCAAGATGGCGGCCGACATGAAGCTCATCCTGTTCCCCGAGATCACCTACCTCGTCTCGATCGACGGCGAGCCGGCCGCGGTGGCGCTCGCGCTGCCGAACATCAACGAGGTGATCCGCGATTTCGACGGAAAACTCTTTCCGTTCAACGTGGCGAAGCTCCTCTATCGGCTGCGCGTGAAGGGGCCGAAGAGCGGGCGGCTCATCATCCTCGGCATCAAGAAGAAGTACCGGCACGTGCGCAAGTACGCGGGGCTCTCCGCGTTCCTCTACGTCGCGATGAACCGCTCCGCCCACCTGCTCGGCCTCGAACGAGGCGAGCTCTCGTGGACACTCGAGGACAACGCGGCCATCAATGCGGGGATCCGGCTGATGGGCGGCCGCATTTACAAGAAATATCGCGTCTACCAGCGCGAGCTGTGAGCAGAATGGGCCGGCGCCCCCGAAAAACACTTTGACGGGGCGATAGGTCGTCCGTAAAATCCGCACATGCGTTCTCGTGTGCTCGCCCTTACCCTCGCCGGGTGCGGGATGTGGCTCGGCTCCCCAGGCGTGAGCCTGGCGGCGGAGCCCGAGGCGCGAGGCTCGGAGACGGCGGCGGCGCCGGCACCAGCACCGGCAGGCCGCGGGGCGGTCGTCGTGGCGATCGGGAGCGGCGTGGAGGCCGCGGCCAAGCCGCTCGCGCGCGAGATCTACCGGGATGACGTGCTCCGGCCGGGCCTCGACGACCGGGCGGCGCGGCTGCTCGCCGGTGAAGCCGCCGCGCCGGACGCCCCCGCGAAGGAGCGCGAGCTCGCCGAGGTGCGGAGCGCGCTCACGGCGAACGACGACGCCCCGAGCCGCAGGCTGCTCGCCTCGCTCGGCGCCGAGCAGAAGGCCGAGATCGTGGTCGCCGTGTCGATGGCCGGCGATCGCCCCGTCGCGCGCGTGCTCCGCGTGGGAACGGCGAGGTACGAGTCGATCGAGTTCGGGCCGACGATCGAACGAAGCGAGGCCGGGGAGATCCGCTACACGTGGCCCGGCGCCGCGGCGACGCTGCGAAAGCTCGTGATCGTGCCGCAGGCCGCGTCGCCTCCGCCGATCGCGCCGAAACAAACCAGCACGCCCGCCCCGCCGAAGCCGGAGGAGCCGACGCGCAAGCCGTTCTACAAGTCGGCCTGGTTCTGGGGCCCGCTCGGCGCGATCGTGGCCGCGGGCGCCGCAGTGCTGATCACGTCGAAGGTGACGGAAGATTCGACGGGCACGGTGCGGCTGAAAGGGCAGGTCGCGCCGTGAGAGCGGGGTCGCGGGCGCTCGTCGTCGTGTCGGTGGCGTCGTGGCTCGTCGCCGCGGACGCGTTCGCCGCGCCCTCGCGCCCGCACGACGCGCCGGCCGTGACGGATCCACGCGCCGACGTGCCCGCGCGCCCCACGGGATACCTGGAGCTTCAGGAGGCAGGCCTCACGTTCGCGTATCACCCCTCCGCGCACGAGCGCGTGCGCGCCGCGATCCCCGCGGTGCTCCGGGCGCGAAAGGCCATGGGCGAGCTGCTCGGGCGGGAGGTCCTCGGCGCGGTGGAGATCCGCGTGGCCGCAGTGCCCGAGGAGGTGCGCTCGCTCGGCCCGATGGAGGACGTGCCCGGGTATGCGCCGGCGCTCGCCTTCTCGAAGCAGCGGCTCGTGGTGACGAGCCTCGGCTCGCATCGATCGCTGGAGCCGACGGATCTCGCCGTGGCCCTTCCGCACGCGCTCGCGCACGTGGCGCTCGACGAGGCGCTCGACCACAAGCCCGCGCCGCTCTGGCTGCACGAGGGGTTCGCCGCGCACGTGGCGGGCGAGGCGTCGGCGATCCGCGCGCAGGCGCTCCTCCTCGCCACGCTGCAAAGGCGCCTGCACGGGATCGCGGCGCTCGAAGGAGGCCTGCCGGCCGACGCGCCGGAGACGTCACTCGCGTATGCGCAGGCCGCGGACCTCGCGCGTTTCCTCACGGACAAACCTCGCCGATCGGCGTTCGTGGGGGCGCTCGATCGGGCGCGGAGCGGCGAGCCGTTCGAGCAGGCGCTCGCGGCCGCGCACGAGGCGCCGCTCGCGCAGCTCGAACGGAAGTGGCGGGAAGATCTCGCGCGGCGGTACGGGTTTTTGCCGGTGTTCCTCGCGGGGATCGGGATCTGGGCGCTCTGCGCGCTGGTCCTCTTCGTGCGGCGCGTGTTCGAGCGCCGGCGCGCGGGGACGACGATGCCCACGCCGCGCAAAGAGCCGCGGCCGCTCCCCATGGAACCCCCGAGCCGCCCGCTCCCGCGCCCTGCGCCCGCGCCGCTCCTCCTCGAGCGCATCGACGGCAGCGAGCGCGAGGACCTCGGCAAGACGTTCCCGCCGGAGGCCGAGGTGCCCAAGGTGGAGCACGACGGCGACTGGCACACGCTGCATTAATCCGGGAAGACGCGCGTCCGCAGGTAGTCCGCCACCTGCGCGCCCAGCATCTCGCCGGCGCTGCGCAAACGGCCGCCGCTCGACGGGTTCGTCATCGTGGCGGGCACGACGGCGCGAAACTGAAGCACGTCGAGGCGCTGGTTCCCCGCGCCCCAGATCTCCAGCGTCATCCGCACCTCCGAGGGACGCGCCGCGACGTAGGCGTAAAACCCCGGCTCGATGAAGGTGACCACCGGCCGCACCACGAACGGGCTCGGCGCGGGCGCGGACACGAACTGGACCTCGGGCAGCTCCTCGGCGAGCTCCCGGCCGAATTCACCGGCGAACGCCCGCTTGTCCTCGTCCCAGCTCGCCTGCTGATCGCCGTCCTTCGACGCCTGGTACTCCGCCTCGCTCTTTTCGCCGATCTGGACCCCTTCGAAGTGCACGGGCTCCACTGCGAAGCTGCGCTGGTTCACGAACGGATTCGGCACGGCCTTGGCCACCACTTGCCAGGACGGCCCACACGCGACCGTGAAAAGCGACAGGAGACACGCCAAAACCCACGGACGCGCCGAGATCATCGCGTTCATGCCAGAACCCCCGTATCCGCTTTCGCGACGGTCGATTAGTATCACTCCGCCATGGAGGTCGTCACGGTTTGTCCCTTCCGGGTCGCGTCGCTGCTCTGGCAGCCACGACGCGGCGGGTGGGTCCTCACGGTCGTCTGCAAGGCCACGTACGACCTCGCGCCCGTCCAGTCGCGCCTCGCCGCGAACCAGGACGATCCGAACGAGGACGACAACCACTGGAACGACGATCCCGCACGCAGCGTGTATTCGCCGAGTGATCTCGTTCCGTTCAAGGTGCGCGCCGACGTGATCCTCGTGGGCAACGCGTTCGCCCCGCGCGGCGAAGCGTCCCGGTCGATCGTCTCGCGCCTCGTCGTCGGCGGCGTCGACAAGTCGATCGAAGCGTTCGGCGAGCGCGTGTACGGCCCGGACGGCGGCGTGCGCGAGACGAGCCGCGTGACGAAGGTGCCGCTGCGCTACGAGCGCGCGACGGGAGGTCCGGAGACGCTGAACCCGGTGGGCATCCGGCCCGACGCGCAGCCCGACGCGTACGGCGTCTCCCCTGTGCCGAACTTGCAGCCGCCGGGGATGCTCGTGCAAAGCCGCGCGGACGTGATCCCCCCGATCGGGTACGGCCCGATCGCGCCGACGTGGCCGGGCCGCATGGAAGCGCTCGGCGCGCACGCGTCGTCGTTCTCGCAGCAGATCGTCCGCGAGCAGCCGGTGCCCGACGACATCGATCCTGCGTACTTCGACTGCGCCCCGCGCGATCAGCAGCTCGAAGAGCTGCGCGACAACGAGCGCATCGTGCTCGAGAACCTGCACCCGCAGCACCCGCGGCTCGTGACGAGCCTGCCGGGGCTGCATCCGCGCGCCTTCGTGGTCCGGCCCGGCGGGACCCCGCAGGACCTCACGATGAAGTGCGACACGCTCTGGATCGACACGGACCGGGCGCAATGCACGCTGACGTGGCGCGCGCAGATCGGGCTCGACAGGCCGCATGGCCTCGGCCGCGTGGTGGTCGCGATGGAGGAGCCGGGACAGCGGCTCACGTGGGCCGACGTCGAGCGTCTGCTCGTCGCGAGCGGGCAAGCAGGCGAGCCGCTCCCGGAGGCCCCGGCCGAAGCCCCCGCGCGGTCCACGCCGCCCCCGAGCAAACCACTTCGCCCCGCGACCGTGCCGTTTTTGCGGCCCGACGTGGCGGGGGATGTCCCGGCCAAACCGCCGTCGCCCTCGCCTGCGGTCTCCGCGCTCAGCCAGATGAGCGCGCCGCGCGCGGAGAACGCGTTGCCGCAGCCCCGCGTCGCGCCCACGGCGAGCGGCCTGCCGTTCATCGCGGCGAAAAACGTGGGGCCCGCCGGGGGCGCACCCCAACCGCTGGCCGATCGTCCGCAGCCTGGAGACGCCGCGCCGCCGTGGCTCTCGGCCGCGCGCCAATCGTCGTCCCCCAGCGTCCCCTCGCCGGCCGTGCCCAACGCGACGCCGTTCGCGCCCGCGGCCGCGCAACCCCAGCCGCCGCCCGCGACGCCGTTCGCCCCTCCCGCCGCGCAACCCTCCGCGCCGCCGCCTCCGCCGCTGCCCGCGCGCGTCCCGCAGGCCCCGCCCTCGCCGAGCCCCTCGCCACTCGACAGCCCGTGGGCAAACCCGTCCGCGCGCGCCGGCGGAAACGAGAACCTCCCCGCGCCGACCGTGGGCAGCATGGCCGCGGGTTTGTCCCCGCCGAGCCCGATCGCCCCCACGGCGACCGCGATGGCCGCCGCGGGTCTCGCCGGTGCGGCCGCCGTCGCCGCGTTCTCCAGCGCCTCGCAGGCCGCGCCCCCGCCGCCCGTCGCCGTCGCGAACGCCGCGACCGTCGGCGCCGCCGCAGCCTCGAACGCCGCCGCCGCCGCGGGCCAATGGTCGACGCCGAGCGACAGCTCGTCCTCGCCCTCCCCTGCCGTCTCGCCGCGGCCGTACACCCACCGCGGCCCTTCGCGCGACGTCGTCGACCTCATCTGGTACGACCCGAAAGCCGCGCCGAAGATGCGCGAGCACCCGAGCTGGAAGCTCCTGCTCGACAAGAAGCCCGAGCCACGCGACCTCGACTTCGACGACGAGCCGCCGCCCGAGGAGCCGCCCGACGTGCGGGATCGCAAGGACGTCTTCGCCGTGCTCACGCGCGGCGCGACCACCGACGCCGAGGGCATCCAGGAGGCCATCGGTGATGCGGTCGCCGACGACGGCACCTTCACGCCGCCGCTCGTGCTCGTCTCGGCCGAGCTCACGTTCCCGTTCGACGAACTCGAGACGCTGAAGGCCACGGTCACGGCGGTCTCGCCGCTCATCGCGGGCGACAAGAAGCTCAAGGAGACCGTGGACACGGTGAACGAGCTGCTCAAGACGCCGTGGCTGTCGAGCTCGAGCGGCGTCGCCGAGCGGCTCACGCAGCAGGTGAAGGACGCCTTCGCGCAGGGCAACCGCATGCTGCCGCCGAGCTACCTGGAGACGCACACCGAGCGGATGCTGCTCGAACAGCGGCACTACCAGAAACGCACGGTCTTCGGCGAGCCCTGGATCCGCAGCGTCCTCGTGCCCGCGGGCTCGCAGTCGCTGATGCCCGCGTACCTGCCCGAGAGCCTCACGAAGAAGCTACCGATGTTCCAGCGCTTCAAGGCGCGCATCGTCGCCGAGGCGCACATGCAGCAGGACGAGTACGAGAACCATCCGGCCGCGCTCAAGGTCGTCGCCCTCGGACGCGTCGTCAGCCTGCAACGACGCGGCTTCATGCGCTGACGTCAGAGCCGACCGGCGAGCGCGTCGAAGCGCAAGCGCCACACTTCCACGACGGCCTCCGCGAAGATAGAGCGGCTCATCTTGGAGTGGCCCGCGCGCCGATCGACGAACACGATCGGCACCTCGGTCACGCAGAGGCCTTTGCGCAGCGCGCGGTAGGTCGTTTCGATCTGAAACGAATAGCCGTTCGAGCGCAGCGTCTCGATGTCGATCGCGCGCAAGGCGCGGCGCGTGAACGCCTTGAAGCCCGTCGTCAGGTCGCGGATCGGCACGCCGAGGAGGGTCCGCGCGTAGAGCGAGCCTCCCTTCGAGAGCACGTGCCGCCCCGGCCCCCAGCCGAGGACGCCGCCGCCGGGCACGTTGCGCGAGCCGAGCACGACGTCCGCGCCCTCCTCGATCGCCCGCAGAAACGCGGGCAGGTACTTCGGATCGTGCGAGAGATCCGCGTCCATCTCCACGACGACGTCGTAGCCGAGCTCGAGCGCGCGCCGAAATGCGTCCACGTACGCCGTGCCGAGCCCGAGCTTGCCCGGTCGATGCATCACGGTCGTGCGCGGGTCCTCGGCGGCGAGCGTGTCGGCGACGGCGCCCGTACCATCGGGCGAGGCATCGTCCACGACGAGAACGTGCGCCTCGGGGACGACCTCGAGCACCGAGCGCACGAAGCGCGGGAGGTTGTCACGCTCGTTGTAGGTCGGCGTGACGACGAGGATCCGCGGGGCCATTCGAGCTCGTGGGCTCCCCGACCGACGCGCGGGAGCGTGGGGTCATGTAGCAGAAAGGGAGCGTCAGCAGGAAGCCTTGTCGGCTCCGATTCTCGAAGTTACGTTTCGTTGCCCTACCGGATCGTGCGGGTACCTGCAACAGGCGCCAACGGCCAACGGCCCGGCAGAGAACGAGGCACCATGGCTAGCAAGAACGTCCGCAGCTTCAACGAGAAAAACTTCGAGCAAGAGGTCCTGCAGTCCGATGTGCCCGTGCTCGTGGACTTCACCGCCACGTGGTGCGGCCCCTGCAAGGCGCTCGCCCCGATCGTCGACAAGGTCGCCGACGAGTTCGAGGGCAAGGTGCGGGTCGGCAAGCTCGACATCGACGAGTCCCCGAACCTCGCCACGAAGTACGGCGTCCGTAGTGTTCCGACCGTGATGATCTTCAAAGGCGGCGCGAAGGCCGACCAGCACGTGGGGCTGACGAACCGAGACAAGCTCGTCAAGCTCCTCGGCGTGTAAGACGAGCCACCAAAGTCGGCTGCCCCTACGAGCGCGGCCCCTCGGAGCACGAGGGGTTCGCGCTCGCGTCTTTTCGCGCCTCCATTTTCCTCGTAGAGCTTGGCTCTCGTGGACGCCGAACTCCGACAAAGCCTGATCGGCCAGGTGCTTTCTGGCGCCCAGGGCGTCCGCTACGAGCTCGGCGAGCTCGTCGGCGAAGGCCGCTCCGGCTGGGTCTTCAAGACCACGAGCGAGGTCCTCGGCGCGACGACCGCCGTGAAGGTGTACCGGCCCGGGCTCGTCGACGGCGGCACAGCGCTCCTGCGGTTCGCCCGCGAGGCGAACGTCCTCTCCCGCTTGCTCGCCTCGCTCCCGGAGCGGCGCGGGCTCGCGCACGTGATCGATCACGGCACGATCGAGAGCCCGCGCGGCGCCTTGCCGTGCCTCGTCCGCGAGTACCTGCCGGGGCAGAACCTCGCGCGGGTGATCGCCGCGCACGGCGGCTTCGGGCTGCCCGCGGCGCGCACGCGGCGCGTCATGGGGCACGTGGCGCGGGCGCTCTTCGCCTTGCATGAAGCGGGCGGCGTGCATCGGGACCTGAAGCCCTCGCACGTGCTCATCGCGCAGGAGCGCGGCCAGGAGACGGCCCGGATCACGGACGGCTTCGTCACGACCCTCGGCCCGCAAGATCCGCTCGACCCGCCGAACCTGCTCTACGAAGCGCCCGAGAGCTTCGGGCAACTCGCGGGTCCCATCGGGCCCGAGGCGGACGTGTACTCGTTCGCGGCCGTGCTCTACGAGCTGCTCTGCGGGACCGCCGCGTTCGCGCCGAAGCCGGGCGAAGCAAAGCCGAAAGCGCTCCTCCGCTTGATGACGGGCGATCGGCCGCAGCTCGGCCGCGTGCGCGCCACGTTGCCGGCGGAGCTCCGCGATCGCCCGGATCTCGTGGCTGCGCTCGATCGGGAGATCGGCCGCGCCACGAGCACGAATCCGATCCATCGGCACGGGTCGATCCGCGAGCTTTGGCTCGCGCTGGAGCCGCTCTTGCGCGAAGCCGTGCGGCCGACGGCGAGCGGCGGGAGCACACCGGAAGAGCCCGTGAGCTTCGACTCGGTCTTCCCGCGATCCAGCGAAGGGGCGCGCCTCGCCGCCGCGATGCCCGTGCCGCCGCCCTCGGCCGCGCCCGTCGCCGCGCCGATGCCCGTGTGGGAGCTGCTCGGCCCCGCGATCGCAGGCGAGCGCCTCCGCGCGGCGATGGTCGTCGAAGAGGGACGCGCGATCATGGCCCTCGGCACGCGAGGCCTCTACCGGCTCGTGCACGGCGCGTGGTCTTTGGCGCCGCTGCCCGCGGGGATCGATGTGCGGGCCGTGCGAGGCCTGTCGCGGCTCCCGTCGGGCGAGGTCCTTCTCTTCGGCGACGCGGGGCTCTGCGCGGCCCTCTCGCCGCGCGGCGGGCTGCGGCGGATCACGCTGCCGGAGCGCGAGATCACGCTGCTCGCGGCGCACGCGGACGAGCGGGGGATCGTGCTCGTCGGCGAGCGCGCGTCGCGCCCGGGCGGCGTGGCGATCTTCCTGCCGAACGAAGGAGCACCAACGATGCTCGCCGCGCCGGACACGGCGCGCTTCGCGGGCGTGACGCGCACGAGCAGCGGGCATGGGATCGCGGTCGGCACGCAGGGGACGCTCGTGGAGATCAGCGAGCGCGGCGCGCGCGACGTGCCCTGGGGACGAACGGGGCACCTCTACGCGATCGCGGCAGGGCCGGGCGGCGTCGCGTATGCCGTGGGCAGCGGGGGACATGCGCTCCGCGTCGAGCCGACGCACGGCGGCGCGGTGGCGACGCTGGAGAGCGTGCAGACGACGCGGGATCTCGTGAGTGTCGCGGTCGATCCGACGACGGGCGGCGCATGGGCCGTGGGCGCGGATGCGCGCCTGCTCGAACGGCAGGAGGGCGGGTGGATTCGCGTCCCGCTCGATCCGTCGGTCACGAGCGCGCTCTTGCTCGTCTGGCCCCGCACGCCGCGGATCACCGTGGTCGCGGAGGACGGATCGGCGCTCTGTTGTTACGCGGGGCGCTGAGCGAAGCGCGCTTTTTCGAGAAGGAGCCTCTTGTCAAGAGGCTTGTCGTTATCGGCAGAGATTCGTCGTCCAGATCGCCTTGCGGAAATCGAACGCGACGAAGTCCGCCTTGCCGTCGCCGTCCATGTCGCCCGCGGCGCCCTGGGCCTGGTCCTCGAAGCCGGGGAACCAGATCCCCTGGCCGAGGCCGCCGGCGGCTCCATATCCTTCCGCGAAGCTCGTCCCGGTCGAGAGGCTGACGGACCAGCCGGCGATCCGATGAAGGTAACGAATCGCGTCGGCCTTCCCGTCCGCGTCGATGTCCGCGAAGATCATATCGACATCTTTGGTCCTGCCTTGCCGTTCGAACCACGACGTGGGTGGCTCGAACGAGCTGCCGGTCGAGCGTGCCACGTGCAAGAGATGCTTCGGCGTCCACTTGTCGTCGTCGGTGAAGCTGATGGCGTCGGCCTTGCCATCGCCGTCCACGTCGGCCACGTATTGGCCCGCCGAGCCCGCGCCAAACCCTTCGATCCAGGGCACGGGCGTCGAAAAGGAGGTCCCCGTCGACAGCGCCACGGACCATCGCCCTGTCGCGTCGTCGAACGAGATGGCGTCGACCCTCTTGTCGCCGTTCACATCGGCGACGAGCGGCCGCCGGTAGGGGTAGCCGCCCGGGAGATTCTCGACCCAGATCGAAGGCTCGGCGAACGACGTCCCCGTCGAGCGCGCCACGGACCAGGTGCCCTCCTCCGTGACGGCGATGGCGTCCGCTTTCCCGTCTCCGTCCACGTCCCCGACCGCACCGTCGGCGAAGCGGCCGTGGTCCACGCTCCATACCGAACCTTCGTCGAACGAGGTGCCATTCGAAAGCGCGACCTCCCAGGTGACGGGCGCGTCGTCGACGTAATGAAGGAGGGCGTCGGCCTTCTTGTCGCCGTCCACATCGGCGATGTGCCAGCTCTTGTAGCCGCCATTGAAACTCGAGGCCCACTCCCAATCCACGCCGAAGCTCTCGGACCACCGGTTGTTGCACCGCGCGCCCGGGTGCAGCTTCTCGACGTCGCACCGGATGAGGACCGCCTGTCCGGCGGAGAAGTGGCTCCGGCATCCGTGATAATAGGACATGAAATTGCGGACGTCGGGCGTCGATCCGTCGGCGCAATCCACGGCGCACGAATTCGGGTCCACCGTACACTGACCTGGAAGCGCGCCGCTCGCGCATGAGAGGAGCGAGGCGCCGACAGGCCCCGGATCGTACGGCGTGTCCGCGACGAGGTCTTCGTTGAGCGTCAGGTTTTCGGGATAATCGGCGTGCTCATAACACTCGTGCGTGTGGCTCAAGCCGAGGACGTGGCCGAGCTCGTGCGTCAGCGTCTCCGGGTCCGAGAAGTCGCCGTTGAGATCGCCGAACATCGCATAGGATGTGTAGACGGTCATCATGGCGCCGCAATGGTTCCCTTTGCCGCCGTACTTGTTGCCGTTCCCGAAGTCGATCGTGTTCACGTAGAGGATCGGGATCGCGTCGTCGGAGAGCGAGCTCAGATCGCCCCCGCAGAGGGGGCTCGCGCCGTACGGGATGTCGTAGAGCCCGTCGTCCGGGGGGAGCTCCTCCACATCGACCAGCAGGAACTGAACGTTGGCCGACGCGAAATGCGCATTGAGGGTGACCATGTCGAACAGGGGCCGGGAGGTCGGGACGGCGAGCTCGCCGGCCGCGTTCGTGGCGATCCGCGCGCGGACGCGTAACGTCTTCGGCCCCGCGGACTGGTCGCCCAGGGCGTCGCGCACCGCGGGATTCGAGCAATCGTCGGGCAGAGGCTTCTTCGGGGCGTCGGGGAAAGGGCCGGATCCACACGCAGCGACGAGCGCCATTGCGGGACCAAGGAGAAGGATCGCGCGTTTGAGCATGGTCGCGACAGTCTACCGGAGGGGCCGGCGGCACGAAATGCGCACCTTCCCGGGGAAGATCACCCCTCGCCGCGGGAAACACCCTTCCACCTCACAACCGCCCGCACCTCGCCCGCGGCGCCTCGCGCCCTCCCCGCTCCGTCAGCCCCCTTGCCCTGCGGAGCTGCCTTCCTCCCCGCTCGTGGACTCCTCTGGCTCGGCCACACGCCCTGGCTTCCGCCCCGACGGACGCACCTGGCGCGCAAATGTGTCCTCCTCGGCCAGCCGCAAGAGGCCCGACAGACAACCCGCGGAGCGCGCGAAGACGTCGTCGTTCCGATCCATTGCCGTCGCCTTCGCGTCGCTCGCGGCCTGCGCCTCGCGCGCCTCGCGCGCCACGTCCGAGAGCGCTTGCTCCAGCGTCGCGATCGGCTTCGTCAGGTCCGCGACCCACGCCGCTGGTTCGATCGTCACCCCCTTCCGCCGCGGCTTCGGCCATGCGCCCGCGGGCCGCCCGAGCTCGTCGACGAGCCGCTTCGCCTTTGCCAGGATCGCCTTCGGCTCGACCTCCGTTTTCCCATCGAGCCCGAGCTCACGCAGGATCCCCGCGCCGTAGGCCGCTTCGAGCGTGCTGCGGATCTCCACGATCTCGCTCGTCAGCCTGGCCGCCGCTTCATCGCGTCGCTCGCGGGGCGCGGCGTCGTCGGAGAGCTCCTTGTCGTAGGCGTCGCTCTTCTCCACGAGCGTTGCATTCGTCGCGCGCAGCCGCCTCGCGATCAGCAGCCCGAGGAGGCCGACGTCGGGGAGGACCTCGCCCGGCCTCAAATGCTCCGCGAAGAGCGCCTCGAACCTCTGCTGCAACCGCGCCGCGTGGGTATCCGCCGCCGATGCGACGAACACGACCGCGCCTTGCCGATCGGTAACCTGCTTTGCCATGGATCCCTCCTCGTCGTGGACGGCGGCTAACAGACAGATCTCCGGCTCGTCAAGGAAGATCAGCACACACCCCATGCGTAGCGTGCTGGCGCAGTGTTTCCCCGTGGTTGTGTTGATCTGGTCTGCCGCTAACAAACCATTTACGACGCGCACGGGGAGCGTGTAGGATGGTGGCTCACGTATGTAGGGGGTTTGGCGGACGAGGGGCGAAGGCGTGGCGCAGTTCAAGTACATCAATCCTCTCGCGTCGGCCGACGGATGGCTGAACGTCAGGAACGCCTCGGGTGAGGTCGTGGCGGTCCCCGCGTGGCTTCAGGTGCGGGTCGACGACCAGAAGGATGGCCGGACGAACTTCACCTTCATGGAGGGCTCCGTCCCCAGCCGGGGGATTGCAGCGGGCAAGAAGGGGAGCGTCAAGACGATCGAGCCGAAGACGGGGCTGCCCACGCTCGTGGACAACCCGCGGGATCGGCGAAACGAAGAAGGACTGATCTTCGTGGATCTCGACGACAAGGTACGCATCGTCGAAGGGTTCACGATGCTCGTCGGCAAGCTCTGGATGGGAGCGCGCTCCGGCAATGCGTCACGCGGACCGTATGAGGTGCGGATGGAGGTGGGGGACCTGCCGGGGGGCCTGGCGCCCGGGAACGAAGCGTGGAGCGCGCTCGGCCTCCCGGATTGGGCGCATGACGGAAACTATCCCGCGCTCTGGGACACGGCATGGTTCCCGATCTACACGGGCGAGGCGAACATCCGGAACCTCGACAACAAGGCGCACTATCTGCACTGCGGAAAGTATTCATCGGGGTGTCTATCTGTCGATCCCAATCACTGGGACACCGTCTACGAGTATCTGATTCATCGCAGAAAAGGCCCCACCCGGGTCGGCGCGGTCCACATTCGATACAAGAAATGATCGGGATGTCATGAAGAACCTTTCTCTCGAAGTCGCCTCGGGCGACCCCCTCGACGTACGACATTTCTCGGTGAACGAGCGGCTCTCCTCGTTGTTCCAGGTGAACATCGTCGCCGTTTCGGAGAACGCGAGCATCGACTTCGACGCCGTGGTGGGCCAGCCCGCGCGTTTCGCGATGCAGGCGGGGCTGCACCCGCGGTTCTGGTCGGGCCTTTGCAATCATTTCGAGCTTCTTCGCTCGGAGCCGACGGGCCTCTCGACGTATCGTTTTTCGATCGTGCCGACGATGTGGCTTTTGACGCAGCGGAAGAACCACCGGATGTTCCAGCACATCTCGGAGCCGGACATCGTGGTGAAGGTGCTCTCGGAGTGGGGCATCGAGCCGGCGCTGAAGATCGACAAGGGGGCGTACAAGAAGCGGAAGTACCGCGTGCAGTATGCCGAGTCGGACTTCACGTTCGTGAACCGGATGCTCGAGGACGCGGGGATCACCTACCATTTCGCGCAGGAGGGCGAGGAGACGAAGCTCGTGCTCTCGGACGCGCCGCAATCGAATCCGCGGCGTGAGGCGTCGCTCAAGTTCCTGGACGACGTGAGCATGGTGCAGAAGGTCAACATCGAGTTCGTGACGGCGGTGCAGGTGCACCAGCAGGTGCGGCCCGGGAAGTACGCGATACGGGACCACGATTACCGCAAGCCGCCGACGTACAAGCTGATGTCGACGGCGTCGAAGGGGCTCGCGGTGGAGGAGAAGCTCGAGCGGTTCCAGTACACGCCGGGGGCGTTCCTGTTCGGCGCGGAGGCGGGGGAAGCGACGCCGAGCGCGGACGACAAGGGCAAGACGCGGACGGACGAGAAGGAGGCTGCGATCCTTGCGCAGAAGCGGCTGGACGCGAAGCGCGGGAAGGGGTGGGTGTGTTCGTTCGAAACGAACGCGTACGACCTCGCGCCGGCCGTGGTGATGAGCATGGTGGGGCATCCGCACGCGGCGCTGGGGGACGGGAAGGCGCTGCTCGTGGTGGATGCGACGCTGAGCGGGACGGCGCAGGGGGAATGGTCATTGCGGTGCGAGGCGCGAAAGGCGGAGGTGCCGTTCCGGCCGGAGGTATCGACGCCGAAGCCGAAGGTGAACGGTGTGGAGAGCGCGACGGTGGTGGGACCGGCGGGGGAGGAGATCCACACGGACGAGTTCGGGCGGGTGCGGGTGCATTTCCACTGGGATCGCGAGAGCAAGATGGATGACGGGAGCTCGTGCTGGATCCACGTGAGTCAGCCGTGGGGCGGCGCGGGGTATGGCGGGACGAATCTGCCGCGGATCGGGCAGGAGGTGCTGGTGGATTTCCTGGGGGGAGATCCGGACCGGCCGGTGATCGTGGGGCGGGTGTATACGAATTTGCAGAAGACGCCGTACAAGCTGCCGGAGAGCAAGACGCAGAGCGGGTGGAAGAGCAATTCGACCGGCGGGGGTGGGGGGTACAATGAGGTGATGTTCGAGGATGCGGTGGGGAAGGAGCTTCTCCGGATGCAGGCGGAGAAGGATTTGAAGAAGCTCGTCAAGAATGATGAGGGTGTGACGATTGGGAGGAATCGGACGAAGTCGGTGGGGGTGAACGACAGTCTGACGGTGGGGGCCAACCGAACGCATCGGGTGGGGCAAAACGAAGCGATCTCGGTGGGCACGAATCAGAAGGTGTCGGTGGGGGTGAATCGGTCGACACAGGTGGGGGCGATCGATTCGACGATGGTGGGGGATACGCATGTCGTGTCGATTGTACCGCCGGGGGAAGGTGGGGGTGACGGCGGGAGCACGACGACCCTGATGCAGAACAAGAAGATCGTGCTCGACACTGGAGCGGGGGCAAAAATCACCATGGAAGGGAACAAGATTACCATTGCAGCCACTACCATCTGCGTATGGGCCAATAACGCCGTCAACGTAACATCCCTCGGCAACGCAAACATTGGCGGCATTACAGGTCTCACGCTTGGATCTCCTGCAGGTACCGTGACGATTACGGGCGGACCATACGTGAAGGTCAACTGCTGAAAGGAATGTCGATGAAACCGGCAGCTCGACTTGGAGACCTTCATGTGTGCCCCAAAGATGACCCCAAGGTGCATGTGGGTGGCCCGATCATCGGCCCTGGCTGCCCAACGGTGTTGCTCGGCGGCTCACCAGCTGCAAGGGGGTCCTCTGGCGTCGTCGTTACGCCAGACATGTTCGATGTCCCCGAAGACAAGGCGCAGCTCATCAAAGACAATGCAGAGCACATTCTCAATGCCGCCAATGAGTTCGCGGTAGACCCACGCACGTTGGCAGCCATCATCCTCAGGGAAAACCTCGACAACAACGCACTCAAAGAGTTCGGCGAAAATTTCTTGGGTTTTTACCATGAGGATTGGGGCCCGATCGGAAAACCGTCCATCGGCCTCGCTCAGGTTCAGATTGCAACCGCCAGGTTTCTAGAAGAGCAAGGATACATAACACCGACCAGCAGCGACGAGGTCGAGTTTTTCGGCATGAATTTCCACACGACGAACATGGCCAGGGAAAAACGCCTCGAGGTCAACTCCATCAACACGCTATACGCCGCTGCCTACATGCGATATTTCATCAATGAGTGGAGCACCGAATTCCCACTTGTCGCGGCACGACCGGACATTCTCGGAACGCTTTACAACCTTGGGCATGAAAAAACAAGCCCGCACGGGAATCCTCAAGTGAATGATTTCGGAGAGGATGTTCTGCGCCTTTACCCGCTCATGGCGTCTCTCCTCGGCGGGTGTGGTGACGGCGACGTGGCCAAATGTGAGCCTGCGCTAGATCAGCTGGAGCAGGCGTCCGCAACCGTTTTCTGGGGAGGGCTCCCGGCCGCACGAATGGGCGACGAGACATGTCATGGGGGAGTCATTTCGACCGGCTTCCCAACCGTGCTCATTGGCGATTAACACGGAAATATAGCCATCTGGCGAATGGTCACGACTGACGCATACCATCTATCGCTGAATCCAGCACACGAAGTGTTTCTGCGTCCCTCGCCGCCTTCCCCATCCACACCCTCTCCACCCGCATCACCCCTCCCCTCGGCACCCCCATCTCCGCGCTCACCGCCTCCACCGTCCCCCGCTCCCCCGCCACCGACAATCTCGCATACTCCTCCACCGTGATCGCCCCCCGTTCCTCCTCGATCCGCGCCACATACGCCTGATCGAACCGATCCAGCATCGACCGCTTCCCCCGTCTCGTCTCCTCCTTGATCGCCTCCGCCCAATACTTCTCGATCGCCGCCCACTCCCCCTCGATCAGCCCCTCCTCCTCCAGGATCCGCCCCTTCTCCGCCTTCCGCCTCGCGATACTCGCCGTCAGCGCCGCGCACCTCTCCAGCGGAAACGCCTCCGGCCCCCGCTTCTTCTCCTCGACCGCCTCCACCACCGGCCGCGGCGCCGTTACCGGCACCTCCACCCCCTTCTCCGCCGCCACCACCTCCTCCCTCGCCACCATCTCCGCCGTCGCCAGCGGCCCAATCATCGGCGGCGGCGCTGGCAATGGCCCCGGCGCCTCCTCCCGATCCGCCGGCACCTCGATCACCGGCACCGGCGGGCTCATGGGCACACTTGGCAAGACGAACGGCGCCGCCATCATCGCCGGCTTCCCCATCGGCGGTAACGTCTTCGCCCTATCGCCGTCGTCGTCCTCCGCCTCCTCCCTCGCCCCCTCGAATGGAAGCGCCTTCCCCGCCGGCCGCGCCATCGGCGCCAAGAGCGTCTCCGACCCATCGCCCGACTCGCGCCCGGCCCACCGCGAAAGCTCCTGCAGAAACTCCCTCCGCTCCGGCTCCGACAACCTCGACAAACCCGGCACGAACGGCAGCGCCGGCTCCCCCTTCTTTTCGAGCGGCGCCACCAGCGTCATCGTCGCCGCGACATCCTCCTCCTCGATATCACTGTCACGGACCTCCCGCCCCGCCTCGACCTGCGGCATCCCCTCCACCCACACCGCGATCCGCCCCGCCTCCGCCGCGTGCCGCAGCCCGATCCGCCCCCGCCAGACCACGCAGCACACCCCCCGATCCGTATCAATCCACAAAGTATCCGCGACGAGCCCCACCTCCTCCCGCTCCCCCGTCGCCCGATCTACCACCGCCCGCGGCCGGAGCCCCGGCAAACTCGTCACCAGCCGCGCATGCTCTGGATGCAGGTTCTCCAGCACGATCCGCTCGTTCGCCCGGATCTCCGCCACCTGCTGATCCGGCGGCGCCACCTGAAAATATCCGTAATCGAATCCCTCCGGAAACGGCCGCCCCTCCCACCCCGGCGCCAGCCGCCCGAGCCGCGCCGACACGCGCGGCCATTCCGGCGCGATCGGCCCGAAGCACACCGGGGCGAACGTATCCACGCGCGACGCCACGAACATGCCCGGCGGCTGCAAATTCGGAATCGGCACCATCCCATATCGATCCGGAGCCGCATCGAACCGCATTCCCACCGGATTGTTCGTCTCCGGCCCCCCCGCCGCCCGCTCCCACCGCAGCGGCACCTTCGTCACCCGCGGCCCTTCGAGGAGCTGCCCGTCCTGCCATCGGACCCCCCGATCGCACCACACCTCGATCGACTTATCGAGCTCCCCCACCACGAGCCGCGCCATCCACGACCGCGACGGCTGCTTGCCCGGGGCATACGCATGCCCGACGAGCACCACGTCCGCCCGCGCTTTGTAGGGCGCTCCGTCGCTCGGAACGCGCACGCTGGACGAAGGCCCCTCGTCCCAGCGCCGCTCCTCCTCGCTCGGCGCGTCCTGCGCCTCGGCGAGGACCGCTTCCCCAGGAACCAGCCGAAACGTCGCCTTGACAACGACCGTCTGCGCGTACGTCCCCGCGCGCGGCTGCCAGACGAAACCCAGCGCCCGCAGCGGACACAGCGATAGCACGTCCATCGATGCGAAGCTTACCAAGCGTCGCCACAAGGCAGAAGGGGCACAACGCGACGACTCCACGGAAACCGTGATCGCGGCCCGGACGTGGTCTTCGCTCGACGCGGAACCTTCGCTTGACCGATCGGGGCCACCTGGCTAGGTATCGTGCCCGAAACCACACCTTTTCCAGGAGTCTCCGATGGCGACGAGGATTGCAATCAACGGGTTTGGTCGGATCGGTCGCTGCATCGTGCGCGCGCTCGTCGAGCGCGGCGAGAAGGATCTCGAGATCGTGGCGATCAACGATCTCACCGATGCCGGCACGCTCGCACACCTCTTGCGCTTCGACTCCATCCACCGCGAGTTCCGCGCGGCGAAGGTGAGCCACGGCGACGGCTACATCGCGCTCGACGACAAGCGCATCCAGGTCCTCGCGAAGAAGGACCCCGCCGAGCTGCCCTGGAAGGACCTCGGCGTCGACATCGTCCTCGAGTGCACCGGCCTCTTCACCGACAAGGCGAAGGCCGCCCTGCACCAGAACGCGGGCGCCAAGCGCGTCATCATCAGCGCGCCGGCCAAGGGCCACGACCTCACCGTCGTCCTGGGCGTCAACGACAAGCAGTACGACCCGGCCAAGCACAGCGTCATCTCGTGCGGCTCGTGCACGACGAACTGCCTCGCGCCGGTCGCGAAGGTCCTGCTCGACCATTTCGGGATCGTCCGCGGCCTCATGACCACGATCCACTCGTACACGAACGACCAGCACATCCTCGATCTCCCGCACCGCAAGGGGGATCTGCGCCGCGCCCGCGCGGCGGCGGTGAACATGGTGCCCTCGTCGACGGGCGCGGCGAAGGCGCTCAGCGAGGTCATCCCGGAGCTCAAGGGCAAGTTCGACGGCCAGGCGATCCGCGTCCCGACGGTCGACGTCTCGCTCGTGGATCTCACGCTCGAGACGGAGAAGCCTATCTCGAAGGACGCGATCCACGAGGCGATGAAGCGCGCGGCCGAGGGCCCGATGAAGGGCATCCTCCAGTACACCGAGCTCCAGCTCGTCTCGGGCGACTTCATCGGCAACCCGCACTCGAGCATCTTCGACGCCACGCTCACGCAGCACATCGGCGACAAGTTCGCGAAGGTCTTCTCCTGGTACGACAACGAGTGGGGCTTCTCGAACCGCATGATCGACCTGGCCAAGCTCATGGCCGAGAAGGGCGTCTGAGCCATGAAGCTCACGGGCATCCGCTCGATCGAGGACCTCGCCAAGGATTCTGGGCTCGCGAACAAGCGCGTCTTCATCCGCGTCGACTTCAACGTCCCACTCGACAAGAAGACCGGCGCGATCACCGACGACGCGCGCATCCGCGAGTCGATCCCCACGATCAAGGTCGCGGTGGACGCGGGCGCGAAGGTGATCCTCGCCTCGCACCTCGGCCGACCGAAGCCGGGCAAGCACGAGGGCTGCTCCCTCGAACCGGCCGGCGCGCGCCTCGCGGAGCTCACGGGCTACGAGGTGCACCTGACCGACGACTGCATCGGTGACGGCCCGAAGAAGGTCACCCACGACCTGCGCGCCGGCCAGGTTTGCCTCCTCGAAAACCTCCGCTTCCACGAGGAGGAGGAGAAGGACGAGGAGAACTTCGCGCGTCAGCTCGCCGAGCTCTGCGACATCTACGTCGACGACGCGTTCGGCGCGGCGCACCGCGCCCACGCCTCCGTGCACGCCCTGCCCCGCATGATCCGTGATCGCGCCGCGGGCCTGCTCATGCTGAAGGAGCTGCGCTCGCTCGCCCGCTTGCTCGATCGTCCCGAGAAGCCGTACGTCGCGGTGCTCGGCGGCGCGAAGGTGTCGGACAAGATCGCCGTCGTCGAGTCGCTGCTCAACGTCGTCGACACGCTCTGCATCGGCGGCGCCATGGCGAACACCTTCCTCGCGGCGCAAGGCAAGAAGGTCGCGGCGAGCAAGATCGAGGACGACAAACTCCCGCTCGCCCGCACGATCCTGCAGAAGGCGCGTGAACGAGGGGCCAAGGTCCTCCTGCCCGTCGACGTCGTCGTGGCCAAGAGCCTCGACGCGGAGAGCGGCACGGCCGTCAGCGTGGACGCGATCCCCGACGGAACCATGGCGCTCGACATCGGCCCGAAGACGGTCGAGCTCTTCGGGAACGCCATCGAGCGCGCGAAGACCGTCTTCTGGAACGGCCCCATGGGCCTCTTCGAGTCGAAGGCGTTCTCGAACGGCACCTTCGAGATCGCCCGCATCATGAGCCGCGCCGAAGGGTTCACCGTCGTCGGCGGCGGCGACAGCGCGGCGGCCGTGCGCGCCGCGGGCGAGGAGATCGCGAAGGGCATGGATCACATCTCGACGGGCGGCGGCGCTGCGCTCGAGCTCATCGAGGGCCGCAAGTTGCCGGGCGTCGAGGCGCTTCGTTCTGCCGTGGCGGAGGAAGCGTCGTGAACGTCGCGCGCCGCCCCCTCATCGCGGGCAACTGGAAAATGAACGCCGGTGGCCAGGACGCATGCAGCCTGGCCCTCGGCGTGGTCGAGGCGGCGCGCCGCTCGGCCCGCGTCGACGTCGTGATCTGCCCGCCGTTCACGGCGCTCGCCGCGGCCGCGCATGAGCTCTGGGAGTCGAAGAGCGCGGTGATGCTCGGCGCCCAGAACATGCACCCCGAACCTGCCGGGGCCTTCACCGGCGAGATCAGCGCGCCGATGCTCAAGGACTCCGGCGCGACCTGGGTCATCCTCGGCCACAGCGAGCGCCGGCAGATCTTCGGCGAGACGGACGAGTTCATCGCTCGGAAAATCGCCGCCGCGATCCGCGCCGAGCTCTACCCGATCGCCTGTGTCGGCGAGACGCTCCAGGAGCGCGAGGATGGAAAGACGCTCGAAGTCGTCGAGCGCCAGACCCGCGCCTTCCTTGATGAGCTTGCCAAGCGCCCGGGCTTTGGCGTCATCGCTTACGAGCCGGTCTGGGCGATCGGGACGGGCAAGGTCGCTCGTCCCGAGGACGCCCAGGAGGTCCACGCGATGATCCGCGGCCTTTGCGCGAGCGTCTCCGAGGAGCTCGCTGCGTCCACGCGGATCCTCTACGGCGGCAGCGTGAAGGGGGACAATGCCGAGGGCTTGCTCGGCCAGGCGGACGTCGACGGCGCCCTCGTCGGCGGCGCCTCCCTCGACGCCGCCGGCTTCGGCAAGATCATCGACAGCGCCGAGCGGCTGGCGGACGCCGCGGAACGAGGGTAGAACGTCGCCGTGCGCCGATGCTGACCACTCTGCTCAACGTCATCCACGTCATCGTTTGTATCTTCCTGATCCTCGTGGTGCTCCTGCAGCAGGGCCGCGGCGGAGGCCTCGGCTCGTCGTTTGGCGGCGGTGCGCAGGTCTTCGGCGGCCGCGGCGCGGGCAACTTCATGACGCGCCTCACCGCGATCTGCGCCGCGATCTTCATGGTCACCAGCATGTCCCTCGCGTACCTGTCCTCCGCGGGTGATCGCGAGCTCAAGCAGTTCGAGACCACGCAGCAGAAGTAGCTCCGCGTCGAAGGCGGACCGCTTGCCCGCGTTGTTGCAGAGACGCGATCTCGGCCTCGTTGCGCTCGTCAAGGTGATCGCGGCGGCGATCGTGATCGCCACGGGCTTTCGCGCCGTCAGCGACGACGACTTCGCGCGTGTCGTCATCGCGCAGGACTTCGCCCACGCCCCGAAGCTCGATCCGACCGGCACGAGCTGGCTCCCCTTCCCCTTCTGGGTCACGGGCGCGGCCATGCTCGGCGCGGGGCGAACGCTCCTCGTCGCGCGCGTCACCGCCTTCGTCCTCGGCGTCCTCTCGGCCGTGCTCGTCGCGCTCGCGGCCGAGCGCCTCGCAAAGAACCGAACCGCCGCCCTCCTCGGCGCCGTCCTCGCCGCCGTCTTCCCCTGGAGCGCGCGCCTCGGCGTCGCCACCGTCCCCGAGCTCCCCACCGCGGCGCTCGCCCTCTTCGCGATGGCCTCGCTCGTGGGCCCGCGTGAGCCCCGCGCGCGCCTCTTCGGCGGCCTCGCGCTCCTCGGCGCCACCCTCTCGCGGTACGACGTCTGGCCCATCGCGGCCGCGTTTGCTGCCCTCACCGGCCTCGACGCTCTCCGCGATCGCGAGCGATCCGCCAAGGACCGCGCCCTCTTCATCCTCGCGGCGGCCCTCTCGCTCCTCGGCCCCTTTTTGTGGGTCCTCTGGAACCACTTCACCCGCGGCAACGCCTTCGACTCCCTCGACCGCGTCGCCGCCTACCGCCGCGCCCTCGGCGGCGACGCCGACGCCCTTCTCGCGCGCCTCTTCGCCTATCCGCTCGCCATGGCTCGCCACGAGCCCGAGCTCTTCAGCGCGCTCGCCGTCCTCCTCGCCCTCGCCGCGCTCCCCTCGCTGCGCGCCGCGGCCCGCGAAACCCTTCGCCCTTACGCGCGCCCTGTCGCCCTCGCCCTCTTTCAGCTCGTCGCCCTCTCGGCGGCCCTCGTCAAGGACGGCGCCCCGACGCATCACCCCGAGCGTGCGGTCCTCGTCGGCCTCCTCCTCTGTGCCCTCGTCGTTGGCGACCTCGCGGCCACGTTGCTCCCTCGCGCGAGCCGGCAGGCCCGCCTCGGCGCGGCGACCGCGGCCGTCGCCCTCCTCGTCTTCAGCCTCGTCATTGTCCGCCGCTGGTTCCGCGGCGAAGACTTCGTCCCGCGCACGGACGAGGTCGCCATCGGCGACGCCGCGCGCGCGCTCGTCCCTCCCGACGAACGTGTCCTCGTCGAGGTGCGCGATTATGGCCATTTCGCCATCACCGCGGCCCTCGGCCGCCCTGAGGACGTCATCCTCGACCGCGACCTCGATCCTCGCAAACCCGCCTCTGCCTCCACCTTCGACGCCCCCGACGCCCTCCCGCGCCGCCTCGACGAAGCCCGCGCGCGTTTCCTCCTCGGGCGCACGGCGAGCCCTGCCGCGGCCGTCCTCGGTCCGCCGCGCGCCGTCCATGGCTCGTTCGGGTTATGGGAGCACGGGAGCCGCTGATTGATGCAATCCCCCTTCGTGCACCCCTCCGCTTATGTCGACGAGCCTTCCTCCCTCGGCGAAGGCACGCGCGTCTGGCATTTCTGCCACGTCATGCCGGGCGCTCGAATTGGCAAGCGTTGCGTGCTCGGTCAGGGTGTCTTCGTGGCGAGCGGCGTCGTCATCGGGGACGACGTGCGGATCCAGAACAACGTCTCCCTGTACGAGGGCACGATCGTCGAGGACTTGGTCTTTCTTGGCCCCTCCTGCGTCCTCACGAACGTCACGAACCCGCGCGCCGAAATCGATCGCCGGGGCCTCTACGAAACGACCTTGATCCGCCGCGGCGCCACGATCGGCGCGAATGCGACGATCGTCTGTGGCACGACCGTCGGGCGGCATGCGTTCGTTGGTGCCGGCGCGCTCGTCACGCGGGACGTCCCCGACTATGCGCTGATGACGGGCGTCCCGGCGCGGCGCACGGGCACCATGAGCCGGCACGGGCAAAAGCTCGGGCGACCTGGTCCCGACGGGATCATGGTTTGTCCCGAGAGTGGATATCGATATCGAGTGGAGGAGGGCCTCGTCCGTTGCCTGGATCTGGACGAGGATGCGCCGCTGCCGTCGGGCGGGCGCGACCTTGGCAAGCCGTACATCCGATCACGCCCCGGTTGAGGCGGACCGGAGGCTATTTGCTGCTACCGCCGAGCCCCTTGCCGAGGCCCTTGAAGAAGTCGTCGACGACGTTCTGAAAGCCCTTCATGCCGGCGCCTGCGACGCAGCCCATGGCTTCGCCGCACGTCTTGGCGTCGTCGACGCACGCGATCCCCTTGTCGACCGGCTCGTTGCCGGCGACCTTGCGCCACTGCTCGACCTCCTCGACACACCGGTCGAGGTCGTCCTTCGTCCCGTTCTTTTCGCCGCACAGGTCGGCGATACGCACGCAGGCAGCGCGCTCGGGCTTCTTCATGTAGGCGAACGCCGCCACGCCGGCGCCGCCGCAAACACCGAGAGCGAGAACGACCGCGAGAGTTTTGCTCATTTGGTTCTCCGGGAGAGCAGGGTCTTTTTGCGCACGGTCCACGGGTACGTCAAGCGGACGGGGACCGATTTTCCTTGGGTTGCGACTTCCACCTCGGCGAAAAAACTGTACGACGACAAGACGATTTCAATTGGGCTCGAAGAACCCGAGGTAACGCAGATCCGCGCACTCCTGGGCACCGGACCCGTTGCCGAGGACGTAGAATAAATTGTTCACCGGGACGGGGGGCTGCGCCGGCCCCGAGAAGGCGCCGCCCGCGGACACGATCAGCTTTTGTTCGGTCGCCGAGTGAATCGCCTCCACCTGGATCTCCTGCTCCCGGGTCCACGTGAGCGCGGCGGATTCGAGGTTGACCTTGTTGATACGAAACACGATCTTTCTGTCCGAGAACCGAAAAAAGAGACGGTTATCATTGTTGATGTTGAGCAGATCGTGCTCGTTCTCCGTGGTCTCGGCGGTGGCATAATTCGGCGCAAAACGAATCTTCACGTGGAAATAGCCGTCCGGCGCGACGACCGGCGGGGCGACGATGGAGAGTTTGTCGGCCTCCCGGGTGCGCTCTTGTGCCTGCGTCGTCGGGATGTAGCTCGATGGATACTTGACGCTGCTATTGTTGTCCCTCGTCTCGAGCTGCGCACCATAGGCGAACACCGCCGTCGGCGTCTCGATCGGCACAGGATCCCCGTCCCCATCGCCGCGGGTCTCCAGGAGCAAATAGCCGTCGTCCTCGCCGACCTCGTAACGCTTCCAGTTCGCGGCATCATCGATGACGTCGACCGTCCACCCGGAGTTTCCCGGCTCCATGACGAAATAACCGTAGGGGCCGACATCCCCCTCCCCACGAAACCACCCCGACCCGTATCCCTTGGGAAGCGTGGTATAGTTCGACATCTGTTTTCCCGTGGAAGCGAATCTCGTGGCGTTCATACCTCCCGCCGGATCCGGGTGCCCCGTCGTGACTGTCATCCCGACCAAGGCCGGAGTCGTCCAGCCCGTCCCCACCCACGATTCTCCGTTCCAGATCCTGTTCTTTCGCTTGCTCTCCACGCTGAGCCCCCAGGCAGGCCCCACGTTTCTCGGCCGTGCTGCGTTCGCAGGATAGAGGCGCTTCAGGCTGTGCGGACCCACCTGCGAGGTCCTATCGGCCGTCGGACATTCGATCTTGAGCCAGTCGTCCGGCAACGTGTAAATGGGTAACGTGGCCGCGGGAGGCGTCGTCGCCGTCCATTCGCGGATCGCCACCGGCCCCCCGCCGCCCGAGCCGCCCACTCCACCGACGCCGCCCATTCCACCGACGCCACCCATTCCACCGACGCCACCCATTCCACCCGCGCCGCCCCCGCCCCCGCCCCCGCCCCCGCTCCCGCTCGTCGAGGCCACGCTCGACGACACGCTCGATCCCATCCCCGCCCCGGCCGCACCTCCCGTGCCGCCTGCGCCCCCACTCCCACCGCCGCCGGTCAGCACGAACTCCTTGTCATCCACCCCCAGCACCTGGGCACACCCCGCGGCGACCCCGAAGCATGCCAGCGGCCCGAGCAACCACCGCCACGTCGTACGCTTGCTCGTATCCATTCGACTCACCATACGCCGTGAAGCGAGACCCCTACACCCGATGCTCCCCCGCCCACCCGCGCCGTCACCGTGGGCCCGGGCGCCTCTCCCGAAGGCTTCGTCTTGCGCCCATCGAGCACCACCAAGACCGCCCCAACCGCGAGCCCCGCAGCCCCAATCACGAGCCCCGCCGTGCTCACGTTCCCCAACGTCGTCGCGCGGTTCCCGGCGTCCACACCCGCTTGCGTTTGACACGTCATCACATTGCCTGCCGTCGCAGCGCAATCCTGCTCCATCGCATTCTTCGCCGAGATGGCCATTCCACCCGCGATGGCGCCGACCAGGACCCCCGCGACCCCGACGCCCCCGGCCACGAACCCTCCCATCCGTTGCCCACCGGTCGTGCTGGCCGGTTCATTCGAGGAATTCCCGGATACGCGTTGGTTGTTCCCGTCGATAGGATCGGGCCGCTGTACAGGCGCGGGCTCGAAGACCAGCGGCCAGCGCTCACGCTGTCCTTTCCCAAGCTTCACGGATGTCGTCTTGGAGGGGCCTCCAGGCAACTGCGTCACGATCTGGTGCTCTCCCGGATCCAGATCGATCGGCACTCCAAGCGAGGACGTCGCAAGCTGTCGTCCGTCGAGCGTCACGGCAATGGACGCTGGCGTCCCGGGCAGCAAGACGAGCGTGAGCTGCGGAATCGCTGGCCGGAGCGCCTCCCTCTGCGCCCGAGCCTGCTTTGCTCTTTCAGCGTGGTCCTGCTTCTTTGCCACCGGAAGCGTCTCGTACGTGGCGAGATACTCATCGTACCACCGCAATGCCGTGGCGACGCGCCCTCGCTGCTCCTCGCAGTCTCCGAGAGCGAAGAGCGTACCTGGGACGCGCTCGAGCGCGAAGCTCTGCTCGAGCTTCGGGCAGGCCGCGTCGAATTGGTTCTTCTCCATCAGCGTGACGGCGTCGACGAAGAGCGCTTGCGCGGGGCTGACCTGCGGCCCAGCCGAAGATGCAGGACGAGCGGTCAGAACCAGGGCAGCCAAACACGGCGCGAAGAGAACCCAGCTTCTCGATTTCATGTGTCGCTTCCTTGAAGGTCGCGGTGGCTCAATTCCACGCATGCTTTTTTCGGGAGGTGGACTGCGTGGTGGGCGCTGTGGGCCGTACCGTCGGTTTGGTCGACGTCGCAGGCTTCGCAGCAGCAGATGAATCCGTCGCGGCAGGCGCTGCGGCCGACGTCGTGGTCGACGGCGCCGTGGTCGGTGCGCTCGTCGGAGCCACGGGTGCGTCGACCGCCAGCGCCGGCGCAGACGCCGAAAGCACCTGAGGAGCCTGATCCAACACCGGAGGCATCGCAGGTGCCGGCATCGTGGCAGCAGCGGGTGCCTGCTCCTCGGCAGTCGTCGTGCGCACCACGAACGATACGAGGATCACCATCGCGACGGCCAGCAGACCAACTCCACCCGCCACAAGAGGCCAGACGGGCGGAGCCTTCGTGGGCGTTGGGTTCGTGGCGGCCGCGCCGGGTGCAGTCGCATCCGGGAGCATGGGCGCCGGCCCTGCATCGCTCTTGCTTGCGACGGGCATCGGAGGCCCGACCACGGGTATCCCCGAAGCGGCCGCCCGGAGGGGGATCGTCGCCTGCATTCCCGTGGGAGCATGGAACTCCCCGCTCACCGAGAGCGCCACCCCTCGCGCCGGAGCTGCCGCCCCCAGCACCTCCGCGAGCGCCTGCACCGCCGCTGTGGCCGTCGGGTAGCGCTGCGCCGGGTCGAGCGCCGTGACCTTCGCGAACCACGCATCGAACGCGGGTGGAAGCGCCACACCACGCCTCGCCGCGCGCATGGACGCAGGTTCCCGCGGCCCCCCGATCGCCACCGCGATCAGCGCGTACACGTTCCCGCCGCGGGCCTCCTCGGACCAGTACGGTGCGCCCACGAGCAACGTATAAGCCATCATGCCGAGTGCATAGATATCCGCCGCGCCAGTGAGCCTTGCGCTTGGGTTGTACTGCTCGGGCGCCATGTAAAACGGTGTCCCGAGCGACTGCGTCGCGCCGCCGGTGGTGGCGCCTTCTGCGACGACCTTCGCGATCCCGAAGTCGAGGATCTTGACGCGCGGCGTGTCCTCGTCCCGTTCCGTGAGGAACACGTTGGCGGGCTTCAGATCCCGGTGAACGATCGAGGCACGATGCGTCTTGTCGAGCGCACGCGCAGTCTGGTGCAGGTAGAGCAGCGCCTCGTCCTCGGAAAGCTTTCCCACGCGTTTGAGTCGCTCGCCGAGCTCCTCGCCGCGAAGCAGCTCCATGACCAGGAACGGCATCCCCGTGGCTTCGTCAACGCCCGCGTCGAAGACGTCGACGATGAACTCGCTCTCGACATGGGCCGCGACCTTGGCCTCTCGCTTGAACCGCTCGCGCAGCTCCTCGCTCTGGAAGAGGTGCGCGTGCATGACCTTCAGCGCGCGTCGTCGCTCGGTCTCGAGGTGAAGCACCTCGAAGACGGCGCCCATCCCGCCCGCCGCGATCCGGCGGACGATCCGGTATCGGCTGGCAAAGACTGTACCGACAGCGAGATCAGCAGCTACTTCCACGATCGTCGAGCTTAGCGAAAACAGCACGTCGCGGCACACTTGTCTGTGCGTGGGCCTCCTGTTTCCCCACGAAACTGCGCCTCGCTCTCGCAGAGGAAGCCTCTCTCCGTCCGTCCAAACCCCCCATCGCCCTCGAAGGGCCAAACCCGCGGCGACAAGGCTTGACGCGCGCCCTCGCCGCGGGGATAGCGGGCCCCAAACGAGCCGCCGTCAATTGGGCTCGAAGAACCCGATGTAACGCAGATCCGCGCACTCCTGAGCGCCGGACCCGTTGCCGAGGACGTAGAAAAAGTTGTTCACCGGGACGGGGGACTGCGCCGGCCCCGAGACGGTGCCGCCCGCGGACACGAACAGTCTTTGTTCGGTCGCCGAGTGAATCGCCTCCACCTGGATCTCCTGCTCCCGGGTCCACGTGAGCGCGGCGGATTCGAGGTTGACCTTGTTGATACGAAACACGATCTTTCTGTCCGAGAACCGAAAAAAGAGACGGTTATCATTGTTGATGTTGAGCAGATCGTGCTCGTTCTCCGTGGTCTCGGCGGTGGCATAATTCGGCGCAAAACGAATCTTCACGTGGAAATAGCCGTCCGGCGCGACGATCGGCGGGGCGATGACGGAGAGTTTGTCGGCCTCCCGGGTGCGCTCCTGTGCCTGCGTCGTCGGGATGTAGCTCGATGGATACTTGACGCTGCTATTGTTGTCCCTCGTCTCGAGCTGCGCACCATAGGCGAACACCGCCGTCGGCATCTCGATCGGCGCAGGATCCCCGTCCCCATCGCCGCGGGTCTCCAGGAGGAAATAGCCGTCGTCCTCGCCGACCTCGTAACGCTTCCAGTTCGCGGCATCATCGATGACGTCGACCGTCCACCCGGAGTTTCCCGGCTCCATGACGAAATAGGCGTAGGGGCCGACATCACCCTCCCCACGAAACCACCCCGACCCGTATCCCTTGGGAAGCGTCGAATAGTTCGATTGCTGTTTTCC
The DNA here is from genome assembly GCF_029946465.1 of Polyangium sorediatum. Lineage (NCBI taxonomy): Bacteria > Pseudomonadati > Myxococcota > Polyangiales > Polyangiaceae > Polyangium > Polyangium sorediatum. Next base: position 68,676 of record NZ_JARZHI010000027.1, on the reverse strand, counting down.
CGTGGAACCGAATCTCGTGGCGCTCATACCTCCCGCCGGATCCGGGTGCCCCGTCGTGACTGTCATCCCGACCAAGGCCGGAGTCGTCCAGCCCGTCCCCACCCACGATTCTCCGTTCCAGATCCTGTTCTTTCGCTTGCTCTCCACGCTGAGCCCCCAGGCAGGCCCCACGTTTCTCGGCCGTGCTGCGTTCGCAGGATAGAGGCGCTTCAGGCTGTGCGGACCCACCTGCGAGGTCCTATCGGCCGTCGGACATTCGATCTTGAGCCAGTCGTCCGGCAACGTGTAAATGGGTAACGTGGCCGCTGGAAGCGTCGTCGCCGTCCATTCGCGGATCACCACCGGCCCCCCGCCGCCCACGCCGCCCGTTCCACCGACGCCGCCCGTTCCACCGACGCCGCCCATTCCACCGACGGCGACCCCGCCCGCGCCGCCCATTCCACCGACGCCGCCCACGCCGCCCACGCCGCCGGTCCCGCCCGGTCCCATGGACGCGCCGCTGCCGCCCTCACCCGAAGAAGACGACGATGACGACGACGATGACGACGACGACGCTTGTCCCAACGGCGCCGACCCGAGCTGATCGAGGCTACACGCGCCGAGCCACGCGCCCATCACGAGCGCTCCGATGCCAGAGATCCCAAGGGAAGCAAGGCCGCGACGCCCGCGGCAAGACGAACGTTCCATGATCGGAGATCCTCTGCGGAACACGACCCGGCGTCAACGAACGCGCGGCGCCATCTCGCGCCCCGACGCCCGATCGTTCTGCGATACACTCGGCGCCCTCCCGCGCGCCCCGATCACGAGCCTCGGATGCCTCCCACCTCCCGATCCAGCCCGCGCCGAGATCGCGGAAGCTCCGGCTCCGTTCGACCCCTCGTCGTCCTCGTCGCCTTCACCGTCGCGAGCTCCGCCCTCGCGCTCGGCGGCGTCCACGTCCGCGTCGTCTCCCTCCTCGCGCCCTTCGCCTTCGCTGCCGCCGCCCTCGCGCTTCGCCGCGAGCAAGAGCGCAAGGGCTCGGTCTCCCTCGCTTTGCCTGCGCTCCTCGCGACCGCGCTCGCCGCCTACACGCTCCTCCAGGCCGTGCCCTTGCCGATGGCCCTGCTCGAACGCCTCGCGCCGGGCAACGCCGACGTCTGGTCGCGCGCGCTCCTTCCCTTTGGCGAGGCCGGCCCGCGCTTCGCGAGCCTCTCGCTCGATCCCGGCGGCTCGATCGTCGAGGCCCTGAAGTGGTCCTCCTACGCTGCGATCTTCACCGCCTCGGCAGCCGTCTCCGCGCGTCGCGGCGCCGCCGCCGGCATCACGATCGTCTTCCTCTCGGCCCTTGCCGTCGCGCTCGTCACCGTCGTGCACGGCCTCGCGGGCCTGACGAAGGTCTACGGCTTCTACACGCCCTCGGTCGCGCTGCCGCCGTGGCATGTCGGACCGCTCATCAACGCGAACACCCTCGCCGGTTACCTCAACCTCGGCGCGCTCGCGGGCATGGGCCTCGCCCTCATGCACGATCCCGTCGCGCCGCGCTGGCTCGTCGCTGCGGGCGTCGCGTTCCTCGTCGCCGTCGACGTCACGTCGGCCTCGCGCGGCGGCGTGATGGCCTTGATCTTCGGCGTCCTCCTGCTCGCGCTCCTCCTTCGCATCCGCGCGGCGCGTCGCGGCGGCAGCGACGGCGCCGATCCCTCGCTCCGGTGGCTCCTCGGCGCCGCGCTCCTCGGCGGCGCTGCGCTCGCGCTCCTCGGCGGCACGCGCGACACGTGGTTCGAGCTCTACGACAGGAACCTCGACAAACTCCAGATGGTGCGCTGGGCGCTGCCCGTCTTGCGCGAGCACCCGATCTTCGGCATCGGCCGTGGCGCGTTCGAAAGCGTCTTCCCTGCGTACCGCGCGAGCGCGGGCCACGTCGTCTTTGCGTACATCGAGAACTTCCCGGCGCAGTGGCTCGTCGAGTGGGGCGCGCCCGTCGCGCTCGCGGCGCTCGTCCTGTTTGCGAGGGCGCTCGCCCCCTCGCGCCTCGGCGCCTTGCGCAGCCGCCTCGCGGCGGCCGCCTTCACGGGCGTCGTCGTGGTCCTCCTCCAGAACCTCGCCGACCTCTCGCTGGAGATCCCGGCCGTCTGCTTCGCCCTCGCCACGGTGCTCGGCTCCTTGTGGGGAGACCGCGCGCGCTCGCGTCCCTCGCGTGGCCTCGCCGCGAAGGCCCCGGGCAAGCTCACGCGCTTCGCGCCGGCCCTCGCGCTCTTCGTGGGCCTCGCGCTCGCGGCCGCATCCTTCCGGCTCGGCCATCCCGACGTCGACGCCGAGCGCGACGCGATCCGCAGGATGTACGAAGCGACGAACCTCGCGGATCCTGCCGCGCACGACGCACTCGAAGCCGCCCTCCGCGCAGCGATGCGCCGCCACCCGGCCGAACCTTATTTCCCGCTCATCGGCGCGCTCGCGGCCTACCAAGGCAAACACGAGCGCGCGCTCCCGTGGCTCCAGCGCACCCTCGAACGAGGCCACGTGAACGGCCGCGCGCACCTCTTGCTCGCGCAGGTCCTCGCCAGCCGCGGCGCGCGCCGCCAGGCCTTGCTCGAGCTGCGGATCGCCGTCACGCAAGACAGCTCGCTCGTGGGCCCTGCAGGCGTGTTCGCGGTCCGGCTCTCGAAGGACTTCGATGAATTGAGCGGCGCCGTCCCCGAAGGCAAAGCGGGCGCGCCCATGCTCGACGAGCTCGCGGTGCAGGCGCGAAACGCGGGCAACGCCGCGCTCAGCGCGCGCCTCGACGCCGAGGCGATCACGCGAAACCCCGGCGCCCACGGCCCGCGCGTGCGCGCCGCGGACGCCCTGCTCGACGCGCTCACGAAGGGCACGTGTGACGATCGTGCCCGCTGCATGCGCGAGATCGAGGCGCACGCGGCCGCGCTCGAAACAGCGTTCCCCGGGGACTTCATGGCCGACCGGATCCGCGCGCGCGCCCTCGTCACCGAGGGCAAAAGCGAAGACGCCGAGGCCCGGCTCGCGGCGCGCTGCCCGCTCGTCAAGGAGCGCGCCGCCTGCTTGCGCGCGCGCGTCGAGATCGCCTCCCAGGTCCCTGGCGTCGCGCGCATCGACGCGGCCAGCAAGGACCTGCTCGCCGCGACCTGCCTCTCGGCGTCCGCGTGCGCCGAGGCCGCCGTGTTCCTCGCGCGTATCCGCGAGACCCGGGGCGACGCCGGCGCCGCGCTCACGCTTTACGACCGCGCGGCCCGCGAGGAACCGACCGAGGCCCGGTGGCTCACGCTCGCGGACGCTGCGAGTCGCGGAGGTGCGCATGCGCAGGCCGTGATGGCGCTCGAACGCGCGGCGCAAAAGCAGGGAATGACGGAGGCGTTGAGAAAGCGGATTGCGGAGGAGCGGGCGCGGGCCATGGGGGAGAAGTAGCGGGCGGAGCGGCCGCGGCCGCTGCCACTGCGGCTCATCAGCGCCCGTGGTTCGCGACGAGCAGCGCGGCGAGGTCTGCCGCGGAGAGATCGAGGGCCATGTCCGTAAGTCGGGTGGCGCCCTCCTTGTGGAGCTGCGTGGCGAGGTTCTCACGCTCGTCGCTGGTCAACGGCCGGGCGAGCCGGCGCTCGAACAGACGCAAAACGGGTTCGAGGCTTCCTTCCTCTCGCCCTTGCTGCACGTACTTGCGGGCAAATTCGCTCTGGTACTCGTAGTTCGGGATGCTCATGAGCTTCTCCAGCGCTGTCCGGGCAGCTTCGCCTGCTTGCGCGCGCGCGTCGAGATCGCCTCCCAGGTCCCTGGCGTCGCGCGCATCGACGCGGCCAGCAAGGACCTGCTCGCCGCGACCTGCCTCTCGGCGTCCGCGTGCGCCGAGGCCGCCGCGTTCCTCGCGCGTATCCGCGAGACCCGGGGCGACGCCGGCGCCGCGCTCACGCTTTACGACCGCGCGGCCCGCGAGGAACCGACCGAGGCCCGGTGGCTCACGCTCGCGGACGCTGCGAGTCGCGGAGGTGCGCATGCGCAGGCCGTGATGGCGCTCGAACGCGCAGCGCAAAAGCAGGGAATGACGGAGGCCTTGAGAAAGCGGATTGCGGAGGAGCGGGCGCGGGCCATGGGGGAGAAGTAGCGGGCGGAGCGGCCGCGGCCGCTGCCACTGCGGCTCATCAGCGCCCGTGGTTCGCGACGAGCAGGGCGGCGAGGTCTGCCGCGGAGAGATCGAGGGCCATGTCCGTAAGTCGGGTGGCGCCCTCCTTGTGGAGCTGCGTGGCGAGGTTCTCACGCTCGTCGCTGGTCAACGGCCGGGCGAGCCGGCGCTCGAACAGACGCAAAACGGGCTCGAGGCTTCCTTCCGCGCGCCCTTCCTCTCGCCCTTGCTGCACGTACTTGCGGGCAAATTCGCTCTGGTACTCGTAGTTCGGGATGCTCATGAGCTTCTCCAGCGCTGTCCGGGCAGCTTCGCCCAGGGAAAATAGCACGAGATCCGCGTACAGTTTCGCACGCTCCGCATCCAGCCCCGCGCCCGCAGCCAGCGCCGCAACCGCGATGGAAATCCCTCCCTCCGTTCGTCCGTGCGCGAGCGCCGAGAGGACCGACAGTTCTGGCCTTTCCTTGGCTTCTTCGATGTCCTTCACCACCGGCACTCCCTCCGGCCCCAGCACCAGAGGCGTGATCGAAGACTGCCCAGGGCCGAGCACGATCGGCTGCGAAAGACGCGCCGCGAGCGCTTCGTCGGGCGTGACGACCAGCAAGCACGCCGGGCACCGGTAACGCGCACGCGCGCCGGCCACGTACGCAGGCCACGCAAAGGGCTTGTCCGGATCCCACTGGAGCTGCGCTTCGACGATGATGACCAGGACAGGTTGTTCATCGAGGAGCAACACGAGGAGATCGGCGCGAAGCTCCCGCGGGATGATGTTCGTCAGATCCGCCGAGGCGATCCGAGCCTCCGTGAACGGTGGCAACGGGATGTGCAGCGCCTCGTGGAGCAGCTCCGCCGCCAGAACCGGACGGTTGCGGAAAAGCTCGATGATCGCCTCGTGCAAGAGGGAAGGCACGAAGGCGCTCTACTGCGAGAGCGCTGGGGGGACAAGGGATAGGTTCGTCGGGGAACGAATCGGTTTTACCGGAACGTTGCTGCCGCTTCGGCCCGGCCACGCGTTGCTTGCGCGAGGACCACGACCGCCGCCCATCGTTCAATCACATGCACATGGATCGCTCCTACGGCGCGGCTCCGAAGCTCGCGTTGTCGATGACGAAGCGATACTTCACGTCGCTCCTCAGCATGCGCTCGTAGGCTTGTTCGATTTGTTGAATGCGAATCAACTCGATGTCCGCGACGATTCCCTTCTCCGCGCAGAAGTCGAGCATCTCCTGGGTCTCGGCGATGCCGCCGATCATCGAACCAGCGATCGTCTTGCGCTTGGAGACGAGGTTGAAGACGCTGGGCGACGGGTGGGCATGCGCTGGAACGCCCACGAGCACCAGGGCGCTGTCCCGCTTGAGCAGGCGCGTGAAGGCGTCGAGGTCGTGGCTCACCGCGACCGTGTTCAGGATCAGGTCGAAGCTCTCCACGTGAGCGGCCATCTCGCTCGCATTGCGCGACACGACGACCTCGTCGGCGCCGAGCGCCACCGCGGCTTTGCGCTTGGACTCCGACGTCGTGAATGCGACGGTGTGTGCGCCCATCGCGCGCGCGAGCTTGATGCCCATGTGGCCGAGCCCGCCGATGCCGACGATGCCCACCTTCTTGCCGGGCCCAGCGTTCCAGTGCCTGAGCGGAGAATAGGTCGTGATGCCGGCGCAGAGCAGCGGAGCGACGGCCGCGAGCTGCTCCTCGTGGTGACGGATCTTCAGGACGTACTTGTCCTTGACGACGATCTGCTGGGAATAGCCGCCGAGCGTGTGTCCGGGCGCATCGGGCGTCGCGGAGTTGTACGTGCCGGTCATGCCCGGCTCGCAGTACTGCTCCAAATCGGCCGCGCACGCCGAGCAGTGACCGCAGCTATCGACGATGCAGCCGACGCCGACCCGATCGCCTGTCTTGAAACCGGTCACGTGCGCGCCGACCGCGGACACGCGCCCCACGATCTCGTGCCCCGGCACGCAGGGGTAGAGCGTGCCTGCCCATTCGCCGCGGACCGTGTGCAGGTCCGAGTGGCAGACGCCGCAGTACGCGATCTCGATCTGCACGTCGTGGTCGCCCGGCGCCCGGCGCGTGATTTCGAGTGATTCCAGCGGCTTGTTGGCGGCGTGGGCGCCGAATGCTTTGATGGTCATGTCGAGGCTCCGAGAGGTGGTGAGGTCTTCGCCGCAAGGCCACCGCGACCCCTTGGCTTCCTGCGACCCCACCATGCGCTCGGCGTCATCGACGGAACAGAGGTCGGTTGGTGGACGAGCCGTTAAGCTGCGCTTGACAGTGGCGCGCGCCAGATTGGCTCTTCAGGCGGAACGGACGCGGCGTTCGCCGTTGGCAATGCTCGACGCCTGGCCGAAGGCGCCGTTGGCGCTTACGATGGCTGACATGGCCGACCTCTTTTTCACGCCCTCGGGCGTCCGGCTGCGTCGTCACGCCCTCCGCTCGGGAGACCTCAACTGGCTGCTCCTGCCGGGAGGACCCGGCATCGGGTCGGAAAGCCTCGAAGAGCTCGCCGACATCCTGGATGTGCCGGGGGCCATCTGGCTTGTCGATCTTCCTGGAGACGGCTCGAACCGCGCCCCTCCAGGCAGTCCGAAGGTTCCTTTTGATGCCTGGCCCCAGGTCGTGGTCGAGGCCGCCATGGCGCTCCCGCGCGTCGTCTTCGCCGGCCATTCGACCGGCGGCATGTATCTGCTTTCGACGCCCGAGCTTGCGCCGCACCTCGAGGCCCTGGCGCTTCTGGACACCGCTCCGGACGCCCTCTGGCATCCTCGTTTCGTGGAGATGACCCGGGCGAACCCGTTGCCCGAGGTCGAGGCGGCGACGGCAATTTATGAAGCGGATCCACGCGACGAGAACATCGCCGCGGTCGCGGTGGCGTCCGCGGAATGGAACTTCACCCCGGCCGGGCTCTCGGCGGGGCGAGAGCTCCTCGCGAGAATGCCTTACAACAGCGCGGCCGTCACGTGGTCGGAGGCGAACTTCGACCACGTCTACCAGGCTCGATGGTGGCCGACACGAATGCCGGTCCTTCGATTGGCAGGCTCCGACGATCGGATCGTCTGGCAAGGCGGATGGCGCGAGCCGAGGTTCCAGACGCCCAACGTCATCGATCGCGTCATCGCGGGCGCCGGGCATTTCCCTTGGATCGAGAATCCCCAGGAGGTGCGAGCGGCCTTCGCCGAGCTTTCGCTCCGCATCGCCTGAGCGTCCGAGCCCTCCCCATTCGCGTCCGAGCGAACCACCTCTCTCGTGCACACGAACCCCTCTCGCGCCCTCGCCCTCCCCGTTCGCGTCCACGCAAACCTCCTCTCGCGTCCGAGCCCTCGGCGTTCACGTCCGAGCCCTCGGCGTTCGCGTCCGAGCCCTCGGCGTTCGCGTCCACGCGAACCTCCCATCGCGTCCGAGCCCTCGCGTCCGCGTCCACGCGAACCTCCTCCCGCGTCCGAGCCCTCCCCGTTCGCATCCGAGCGAACCTCCCCTCTCGTCCACGCGAACCACCTCCCGCGTCCGAGCCCTCCGCCTTCGCGTCCGAGCGAACCACCTCTCGTGTCCGAGCCCTCCGCGTGGCCGCCCACAGAGCAAGATTCCGCCGCCAAGAAAAGCATTGCGATTCTGTTTTTCTTCCCGTCCGCGCCCCAACTCGTCCCGCTCCTTCCCTGAGGGTGCGGGCCATGGAGGTTTTCGTGAACGACATCATTGCTCCGTATATGGGCCCCAGCATCATCGACGCATCCAATCTTCGTCCGAGGCTCGTGGATCTCGCCAATGGCACGCACACGGGCGCACAGCGTGAGAAGCCTGGCTTTTTGGGGGTCTTCGACGAACTCTCGAAGGCCATCCCGCAGTACGGCGAGACCCTCGGCATGCACCCCGGCATCTGGCTGAACATCGTCGAAAAGACGGCCACGCTCGACGAGATCCGCGCGCTCAAGAAGGATGTCCTCAAGCTCGCGGAGGTCCTCGAGGAGAGCGAGCTCTACTACGAGGACGCACGCGAAGCCGACATCAGCCGCATCGGTGGATTCGTGGACGCCACCGCCCAGCACGGCGACCCGTCGGTGCGTGCGGCCTTCAACAAGACCCTGGAGTACCGCTCCCAGTACGCCAAGAAGGCCGCCGACAAGCGCCGCAAGAACAAGCAAGCGCGCGCCGAGACGGACGCCGAGCGCGCCCCGAAAGCCAAGGACCCGAACCCCACCTGAGCGACCCACGGACCCCGCGGCCGCCGCCGCCTCAGCAGCGGCGGCAGCCGACCCCGGCGCCCCTGGATCCCCCGGATCCCGCCCCCTGAACGTCTCCTGCCTCCCACGCAACCAAGCCTTTCATGAGCCCGCGCTCGTCTTGGCGCCCCCCACCCCCGATGCTACGGTCCGCCTCCCGGGTCGCCGGATGAACCGTACATCCGCATGAAACGCGCGCTCATCACCGGCATCACGGGCCAGGACGGCTCGTACCTCGCGGAGCTGCTCCTCGGCAAAGGCTACGAGGTCCACGGCATCATCCGTCGCTCCTCGTCCTTCAACACCGAGCGCATCGACCACCTCTACCGCGACCCCCACGAGCGCGGCGTCCGCCTCTTCTTGCATCACGGCGACCTCAACGACGCCTCCTCGCTCCAGTCGATCCTCGCCGAGGTCCAGCCCGACGAGATCTACAACCTCGGCGCGCAGAGCCACGTCCGCGTCTCCTTCGACATCCCCGAGTACACCGGCGAGGTCACCGCCCTCGGCGCCGTTCGCCTCCTCGAAGCCATGCGCAAGATGCGCGTCGCGGCCCGCTTCTACCAGGCGAGCTCGAGCGAACTCTACGGCAAGGTCGCCGAGATCCCGCAACGCGAGACCACGCCTTTCCACCCGCGCAGCCCCTATGCCGCGGCCAAGGCGTATGCCTTCTACGTCGCGCAGAACTACCGCGAGGCGTACGGCATGCACGTCTCGAACGGCATCCTCTTCAACCACGAGAGCGAGCGCCGCGGCGAGACCTTCGTCACCCGCAAGATCACGCGCGCCGTCGGCCGCATCAAACAGGGCCTCCAGCGCGAGCTTTGGCTCGGCAACCTCGACGCCCGCCGCGATTGGGGCCACGCCGAGGACTACGTCGACGCCATGTGGCGCATGCTCCAGCAGGACCAGGCCGACGATTACGTCATCGGGATGGGCGAGACGCACGCGGTGCGCGAGTTCCTGGAGCTCGCGTTCCGCCACGTGGACCTCGACTGGCAGGAATACGTGCGCATCGATCCCAAGTATTTCCGGCCGGCCGAGGTCGACGTTTTGCTCGCGGACCCGACGAAGGCGCGGGAAAAGCTCGGGTGGACGCCGAAGGTCACGTTCCCGGAGCTGGTGCGGCGTATGGTGGATTCGGACCTCGAACTCGCGGCCCGGGAAAAGCGGGCGCGGGGATGAACGGCTCGTTCGGGTACGTCAGCGGCAGGCCCGGCTCCGCGATCGACGAGGCCCGGTTTTCCCCGAATGCCGTGACGTCCGCGGATGGCCGTTTCACGCTCGTCTTTGAAGGCGACAGCGAGTCCCCCGAAGGCGTCCTCGCCGCGTATGCCGCCCGCGGCAAGCGCGCAATCGAAGAGCTGCGGGGCGGTTTTGCGCTGGGTCTTTGGGACACGACCGAGCGGACGCTCCTGCTCGCGCGGGATCCGATCGGCATCCAATCCCTCTACTTCGCGACGGCCCCCGGAAAGCTCGCGTTCGCCACCGAGGTCTGGACGCTCGCCGCGCAGGGTTTTGCCGAAAAACGTTTGTCCCGCCGCGCAATCGGGAGCTTCCTCGCCACGGGTGCCGTCGCCGAGCCCGACACGATCCTCGAAGGCGTCTCGCCCCTCCCACCCGCCACGATCCTCACCTACCGCGACGGCCACGCGCGCAGCGCCACGTACTGGGAGCTGCCGATCGAGCCACGCTCCGACGTCGATCCGCGCGACGTCGAGGCCGCGCTCATCGAGGCCGCCTTGCCTCCGGCGGCCCCGCCCCGCGCCCCCGACGAGCGCGAGATCACGGAGGCCATCGAGGCGCTCGATCAGCCGTCGACGTCGTTCCTCCAGGCGTTCCGCGCCGCCAAGTCCGCGCGCGAGGCGGCCTTCGCAGACCTGGGCAGATCCGCGCTTTTCCCCGCGGCCGAGCGCGTCCTTCGCTTCGGAGCTCGGCTCGCCGCAGGCCGAGCCGTCGAGCTCGCCTATGCGGCGCTCCGCTGCAGGCGCGCCTCGCACTTATACACCAGCCTCTCCTTTCACTGGGACCCTGCGGAGGGACCGATCTGGGACGAAAGCCACCTCCCGCTCACGATCCCCGAGAAGCTCGGGCCCGCGCTCGCACGCCGCAGGATCCGCCTCGATCGCGCGCTCTCGACGCTCGACCTCGTGAACGCCCTCCGCGACACGGCCCTCCGCGACGCCGACGTCGCGAGCCGCCGCCTCGGCTTCGCGCTCCGCGCCCCGCTCCTCGAGCGGGCCGTCGTCGAGAGCGCCCTTTCCCTTCCGCTCGCGTCCACGTTCCGGCACACCCGCGCTCGCCCTGCGCCTGCGCCTCCGCTTGCCGCGTGGCTTCGGGGCCCGCTCCGCGCCTGGGCCGAGGCGCTCCTGCTCGACGAGCTCCCGCGCCGCGCCCCCTTCCTCAGCCAGGGCTTCGCCGAGTTTCTCTGGCCCTTTTTCCTCAGGAACGACAATAACCATCGGGCCGCGCCGAACGTCTTCGCCTTGGCCACGCTCGTCGCCTATCTGCAAAGCCATGACGCAACGATCTGACGGAGGACTCTGCTGACATGGGACTCGGCGCTGCACGCAAGACCGCGCTCGTCACGGGCGCCGCGGGATTCCTCGGCTCGCACCTCGTCGATCGCCTGCTCGACGAGGGCTATGAGGTCGTCGGCATCGACAACCTCATGACCGGCGACCTCGGCAACCTCGAGCGCGCCGGCCGCGACCCGCATTTCCACTTCCAGATGGGCGACGTCCGCCAGTCGATTCACGTCTACGCCGAGCTCGTCTTCAACTTCGCCTGCCCCGCATCGCCCGTCCATTACCAGAGCGACCCGCACGCCACGCTCACCACGAGTGTCCTCGGCGCCCTCCGTCTCGTCGAAATGGCCCGCGGCCGCCGCTGCACCATCGTCCACGCCTCGACCTCGGAGGTCTACGGCGACCCCACGGTCCACCCGCAGCCCGAGAGCTACTGGGGCAACGTCAATCCGATCGGCGAGCGCTCCTGCTACGACGAAGGAAAACGTTGCGCGGAGACGCTCCTCAACGACGCCCGCCGCGCCTGGGGCGTCGACGTCCGCATCGCGCGTATCTTCAACACCTATGGCCCGCGCATGGCCTTCGACGACGGCCGCGTCGTCTCCAATTTCATCGTTCAGGCGCTCCGCGGCAAACCCCTCACCCTCTTCGGCGACGGCAAACAGACCCGCTCCTTCTGCTTCGTGAAGGACCTCATCGAAGGCATCCTCGCCCTCGCCCGCCCCGAGCCGATCGAGGGCCCCGTGAACCTCGGCAACCCCGAGGAGTTCACCATTCGTGAGCTCGCCGAAGAGGTCCTCCGCCTCCTCGGCTCGGACCTCGACATCATCCACGCGCCTTTGCCGGCCGACGACCCGCGCCAGCGCAAGCCCGACATCACCCGCGCCCGCGAGCTGCTCGGCTTCTCGCCGCGCATTGGCCTCCGCGACGGGCTCCGCGCCACCGTCGTCGATTTCCAGGCCCGGCTCGCCGAGCGCAGCCCGAAAGGACGATAGGCCCGCCATGGTCCGGATCGCGATCCTCGCGACGCACCCGATCCAGTACCAGGCGCCGCTCTACCGCGCGCTCGCCGCCCGCGACGACGTCGCCCTCAAGCTCTTTTTCTGCTGGGACTTCGGCGTCAAGGAGACCCGCGACCCCGGCTTCGGAAAGACCATCCGCTGGGACGTCCCTCTCCTCGAAGGCTACGACCACGAATTCGTGCCGAACGTCTCGAAGCGCCCCGGCACGGACCATTTCTTCGGCCTCGTGAACCCCGGCGCCTTCGCGCGCATGTCCGCGTTCCGGCCCGACGTCCTCATCGTCCACGGCTACGCCCATTTCACCGAGCACGAGGTCATGGTGCGGGCCCACCAGAAGGGCATCCCCGTCCTGCTCCGCGGCGAATCGAACCTGCTCGCCGAGCGCCCGCCGCACGTCGACCTCGCCAAGCGCCTCGCCTTGCCCCCGATCTTCCGCCGCCTCGGCGGCGGCCTCGCGATCGGCGCCCTCTCCGCGCAGTATTTCGAGCATTACGGCGTCCCGAAAGATCGCGTCTTCATCGCCCCCTACACCGTCGACAATTCGTTCTTTCAATCCCAGGCCGAGACGGTCCGCGAAGAAGCCCGCGCCTTCCGCCGGGAGCTCGGCATTCCCGAGGACGACCTCGTCGTCAATTACGCCGCCAAGCTCATCCCCGTGAAGGGATGCGCCGACCTGATCCGCGCCTTCGCCGCGCGCCCGCGCCCGAAGACCCACCTCGTCCTCATCGGCGACGGCCCGCTCCGCGGCGAGCTCGAATCCCTCGCCAAATCCCTCTCCGCGCGGGTCCATTTCGTCGGCTTCGTCAACCAGAAGCGCATGCCGGCCGCGTATGCCCTCGGCGACGTCTTCGCTTTGCCCTCGCGCTTCGAGCCCTGGGGCCTCGCCGTCAACGAGGCCATGAACCTCGGCTTGCCCATCATCGCCTCCGATCAGGTCGGCGCCGTCCCCGACCTCGTCGGCCCCGACAATGGCTGGGTCTTCCCTGCGGGCAGCGTCCCTGCGCTGACGCGTGTCCTCGACGAGGCGCTCGCGCAGAACGACGGGCGCGCCTCGCGCGGAAAAGCCTCCCTGCGCCGCATCGCGGCCTGGGACATCCCGCACACCGCCGAAGGCTTCGTCCGCGCGGCCCGCGCCGTCGCGTCGCGCGCATGAAGCTCACGTTCCTCTGCCCCGATCTCGTCGACGCGCCCCACGGCGGCATCCCCACCGTGAGCCGCCAGCTCTTGCGCCAGCTCGAACGAATCGCTGAAGAGCGCCGTGTCCCGCTCGCGTTCGACGTGTGGGCCCTGCACGACGCGCCCCACGACACGCGCGCCGTCGCCCGCGAAGTCGGCCTGCAGACGCCGCCGCGACGCTTCCGCACCTTCGGCGGCTCGCGCCTCGGGATGCTCGCCGAAGCCGCGCGTGAGCGCTCGGACGCGGACCTCGTCTTCACGACGCACATCGGCCTCGGCCCCGTCGCGCGCCTGCTGCGCCCGCGCTCTGTGCCCATCGTGCAGTTCCTCCACGGCGTGGAGTGCTGGCGCCCCTTGCCGGTCCACCAGCGCGTTGGTCTTTGGGGCTCCCAGCTTTTGATCAGCAACAGCGCCTTCACGCTCGACCGCTTCCTCGACTGGAATCCCGAGCACCGGTCCATCCCGAGCAAGGTTTGCTGGCTCGGCCTTTCCAACGATCGGGCCACGTTCGAGGTCGCGCCCCCTGCCGAAGACGCCGGCCTCTCCGCCCTGATCGTCGGCCGCATCCATCCCGAGGAGCGCTACAAGGGCCACGCGGAGCTCCTCTCGGTCTGGAACCACGTCCGCCGCCAGTGCCCCGGCGCGCGCCTCGACATCGTCGGCGACGGCGCCGCGCGCCCCGCGTACGAGGCCCAGGCCAAGCGCCTCGGCCTGCTCGAAAGCGGCGCCGTCCGCTTCTGGGGCCGCATCCCCGACGACGACCTCCGCGCCCTCTACCAGCGCACCACCGTCTTCGTGATGCCGAGCCGCGGCGAGGGTTTTGGCCTCGTCTACCTCGAAGCCATGGCCGCGGGCGTCCCTTGCATCGGCTCGCTCGACGACGCCGCGCGCGAGGTCATCGTCGACGGCGAGACCGGCCTCTCCGTGCGCTACGGCGATCACGAAGGCCTCGCGCGCGCCCTCGTCGAGCTCTTCAGCGACGCCGCGTTCCGCGACCGCCTCGGCCACGCCGCCCGCGCGCGTGTCCTCGCCTCCTTCACCGAAGACCACTTCGGCGCGCGCATCTGGGACGCCCTCGCCGCGCTTCACCCCCGCGCCTTCGGGGCAGGCCCCGCATGAGCGTCGCGCAGGCCGAGCAGCAGACGCAGCGGCTCGGCGCGCCCGGCATGGCCGAGCGTGTGCTGCGTGGCGTCGCGGCGATGAGCGTCGTCGCGATCGTCGGTTACGTCGGCCAGCTCGTCATCGTTCCCGTCGGCATGCACGCCTGGGGCCCTTCGCGTTACGGCGAATGGACCTCGCTCTCGGCCCTCGTCGCGTTCCTGACGATGACCGACCTCGGCGTCCAGTCGCATGTCGTCAACCGCATGTGCGCGCATCACGCGCGTGGTGATCACGACCTCTTCCTCGCCGACCTCCACAGCGCGCTTCGCCTCCAGGGCCCGCTCGCGATCGGCATCTGGATCCTCGCCGCGCTCGTCACCGCGGTCTTGCCGCTCGAGACGTGGCTCGGCATCACCACCGCGACGCACCTCGAGACGTACCTCACGCTCGCGCTCCTCGGCTTCGAGCTCCTCCTCGGCGTCCCGCTCGGCGCCCTCCGCGGCACCTACCGCGCCACGGGCCAGCTCGTCCGCGCCGCGTACCTCACGGCCTTGAAGCGCGGCGTCGAGCTCGCGTTGCCCGTCGTGCTCATGCTCGCCGGCGCGCGTTTCCCCGTCGTCGCGCTCGCCCGTGTCGTGTGGGCCCTCGCGCTCGACGTGTACGTCGTGCGCGACCTGCACCGCCAAAACCCCTGGTTCCGCCTCACGCCCCTCGGCGGCGATAGCCAAGCGGGCCTGCGCATGCTCGCGCCCGGCGCGCTCTTCTTGCTCGCGGGCCTCGGCGAGTTCCTCGCCAACCAGGGCAACCTCCTCGTCATCCAGTCCGTCATCGGCGGCGAGGAGGTCTCTCGTTTCGCGACCCATCGCAACATCGCGAACATGGGCCGCATGCTCTCGATCCAGCTCACGACCGTCGTCTGGCCCGAGCTCACCGCGCTCGACGCGCTCGGCGATCCCTCGCGGCTCGTGCGCGCCCATCGCACCACGACGAAGCTCTCAGGCTTCCTCATCGGCCTCGCGCTCCTCGGCTTCTTGCCCCTCGCCGAGCCCGTCTACACCGCGTGGACGCTGAAAAAGCTCACGCTCGACCTCCCCACGCTCGGGATGCTCGTCGCGCAGGCCGTCTTGTGGGGCTTCTGGGGCGTCGGCTCCACCGCGCTCCTCGCGACGAACCGCCAGGGCCGCGTCGCGGTCCTGCTCACGGCGAACGCGGCGCTCGTGTTCGTCCTGTCCGTCCTGCTCGTCCCGCGCTTCGGCATCCGGGGCGTCGCGGCGGCCGCGCTCCTCGCGGATCTCGCGCTCGCGGCCTGGATCGTCCCGCGCGCCGCTTGCCAGGCGCTCGGCGACAGGTTCGGCGGTTATGCCCGCGAAATCCTGGGCGCGCTGGGCCTCGGCTTGCTCGTCCCGGCTGCGCTCGCGGCCGTGTTTTGGTGGTTTTTGCCCGAGGGGATCGTCCGGGCCATCCTCGTGCCGCCCGTCTTCGGCGCCCTCGCGCTCATGCTCTTCTGGATCGCGCTCGCCCCCGAGGAGCGCGAAACTGCCCGGGGGCTCGCCGGGAAGATCCGTCGAAAGCTCGGCGGCACGCGGGGAGATGCCGCATGATCCGCACCCACGACGCGAAGGACAACGTTTCATGAAAGACAAACACATCCTCGTGACGGGAGGCTTCGGCTTCCTGGGAAGCCATCTCGTCGAGCGCTTGCTCGCGGACGAAGACGCGCGCGTCCATGTCGTCGACAACCTCAGCACGAGCCCCCTCGATCACGAGGCCTACGTGCGCCGCGTGAACAACCCGCGCCTCACCTACGACATCCTCTCCGTCGAGGCGTATTTTTCCCGGGGTGACTTCGCTCCTTTCGCGGAGATCTACCACCTCGCCTCGGTCGTCGGCCCTGTCGGCGTCCTCGCGCATTCCGGCAAGATCACGAAGAGCATCACGGACGACACCTACCGCGTGATCGACATCGCGAACCGCACGGGCGCGCGCCTCTGCGACGTCTCGACGAGCGAGATCTACGGCGGCGGCCGCGACGGCTACTGCTCCGAGAACGACAACAAGATCATCACGCCCAAGGTCTCGGTCCGCCTCGAGTACGCCGTGGCCAAGCTCGCGTGCGAGATCGCGCTCGTCAACACGTGCAAGGTCTCGGACCTCTTCGCCGTGATCATCCGCCCCTTCAACATCGCGGGGCCGCGCCAGTCGGGCAAGGGCGGCTTCGTCCTGCCACGCTTCATCAAGCAATGCCTCGCGGGCGAGCCGCTCACGGTCTACGGCGACGGCGGCATGATCCGCGCCTTCACGCACGTCGTCGACGTCGCCGAGGGCATCGTGCGCGCCTTGCGCCTCGGCCGCCGCGGCGAGGCCTACAACATCGGCAACCCGCAGAACAAGATCAGCATCCGCGACCTCGCCGAGCGCACCGTGCGCATCACCGCCTCCGAGAGCCGCATCGATTACGTCGACCCGAAGGCCCTCTTCGGCCCGCTCTTCGAGGAGGCGAACGACAAGTACCCCGACGCCGACAAGGCCATGGGCGAGCTCGGCTGGCGTCCTCGCGCAGACCTCGACACCGTCATTCGCGACAGCGTGGAGTACATTCGTGCGGAGCGCCTCGACTGAGATTCCTTTGCCTCCGAAGCTCTCACCCAGGCCGCCGCTTCGGGACGGAGACGTGCGCCCGCGCGTCTCCGTCGTCATGCCGACGTACAAACGCGCGCATCTGCTCGGCGCGACGTTGCGCTCGATCCTCGCCCAGTCGTTCGGCGATTTCGAGCTGCTCGTCCGCGACGACGGCCCGGGCGGTGACGGCACCGAGGAGGCCGTGCGTGAGGCCGCGGCCGGCGATCCGCGGGTCAAATACCACCACAACCCGAAGAACCTGCGCATGCCGGCGAACCTCAACGCCGGCATCGAGGACGCCGTCGGCGAGCTCATCGCGGTCTGCCACGACCACGACCTCTATCACCCGGACTTCCTCGCCGAGCTCGTGCGCCTGCTCGACCGCCACCCGCGCGCGCTCTTCGCGCACACGGGCCTCGAAATGGTCGACCAGGACGATAGGCCCCTCGGCGCGGTCCACGTCGGCCCCTGGCCCGAGCTTACGCGCGGCCGGGCTTGGCTCGACTTCATGCTCCGGAGCTTCAGCTCCCCGGTCTGCGCATTGACCCTCGTGCGGCGCGAGGCGCACGAGCGGCTGGGCCTCTACGACCCCGCGTTTGGCTTCATCGCCGACGTCGAGATGTGGATGCGCCTCTGCGAGCACGGCGACGTCGCGTATGCGGCCCGCCCGCTCGTTCGCGTGCGGAGCCGCGAGGACGGCCACGACGTCGACGTCAATCCGTGGCCGATCCACGCCTTCTCCTTCGCCATTCACCGCAAGTACGTCCCGCGCCATTTCCAGGGCCCCGTGCGCCTCGCCAAGGAAGCCGCGCTCGCGCTCCGCGCCGACAAGCAGGTCCTGCACGAGGTCGCCTCGCGCCTCCGTCACGGAAAACCCATCGGCCTCGGCGCCTCGCTTGGCCCTTTGCGCGACCATGCGGGCCCGCTCTCGCGTGCCCTTTTGCCCCTCGTGGGCCCTCTGGAATCCCTGCCTCAGCGCCTGGGGCTTCGGATCGCCTCCGGCGTCCTGCGCCCCAAACCCCCGGAGAAACGCTCGTGAAGACCTCGCTCCTCGTCGGCCAGAGCCCCCTCGACATGATCCCGCGCGTCCTCGACGAGATCGTGGGCAGCCGGATCCTCGACGTCGGCTGCGGCGTCGGCGTCTATGGCTTCATGCTCCGGCATCGCTGGCAAGACACGCCGATCGGCTTTCGCCAGGTCCGCGAATACGACCGCCGCGACCCGCGCCTCGACGAGCCCGAGCTGCTCAGCGGCTGCGACCTCACGGTCCACAACCTGCGCCGCACGAGCCACCACCGGAGCTACGACGAGCTCGCCCTCGCCAGCGCCGACGCCCTCCCCTACCCCGACGATTACGTCGACACCGTCCTCTGCATCGAGGTCCTCGAGCACCTCGACAAGCCCGCGGCCCTGCGCGCCCTCCGCGATTTCGAGCGCATCGCCCGCAAACGTATCGTCATCACCGTCCCGCGCGAGTCGCTCGACCCGCACACCGGCCACGACGAGCGCCCCTTCTTGCGCCTCGACACCCCCGATCCCGACGTCCAGGCCTGGACCTTCGCCGAGACACACCGCTCGGCCTTCACGCCGTCCGAGCTGCGCTCCCTCGGCTTTCGTTGCGGCCGCAAGGTCGAGCCGGGCCCGCGCGCGCCGCTCCAGCTCGCGATGGCGCTCTGGCAGACCTACGGCCCGCCCGGCGGCCAGCTCCTCGCCGTGAAGGACCTCGACAAACCCGAGCGCACGAACCGCGGCGCGCTCCCGCCGCCGCCCGCGACGACCGAGGGATTCCCCGATTACCGGCCCGCGGAGCGCCGCCCCGCGCACACGCCCGCCGCCGAGGTCGGCTGAACCTCGGGAACCATGGCTGCGACGCTCGCACCGCCCTTCGGCACGACCGCAGGAGCCCGCCCGAGGGGCCTCCTCGATCGGCGTTATGGCCCGCTCGTCCTCCATGCGTTCCTCGTGCTCCTCGGCTTCACCACGCTCGGGTTCGCCGAATCCCCCGCCACCACGCTTTACGTCACCGGCGCCGCCGTCACCGTCGTCTTTCCGTGGATCATCCTCCTCGAGATTCGACGCGCGCCGCTCGGGCTGAGCCCGATCTCGTTTTATTTCGGCTGGAACACCATTGCCCTCGGCCTCGCGGCCATCCACCACGGCAACAAGCTCGCGGACGGCATCCCCATCCGCTTCAGCGTCCAGACGATCTATCCGGAGGATCTCGCCGCGGGGTATGTCATGTACCTCCTCGGCTCGTTTGGCCTCCACGCGGGGCTCCAGCTCGTACGCCCGATTCCGAGGCCCGGGGAGCGCGCGCCGTCCGGGGGCGCGGGCTTCTTGCTCCTCTGGGTGATCGGCATCCTCGTCCGGTTCGGCGACCGATTCATCGTCGGGATCGGCGCATTCGGCGGCCTCTTGCAATGGGGTTCGCTCGCGGCGCTCACACGATACGTCATTTCCGAGTCCAAGGACCACCGGCGGGCCTCGTTCTGGATGCTCCTCTTCCTCGGCACGGCCATCGAGTTCGCCGTCAACCTGCGCGCGGGCTCGAAGGCGTTCCTCATGTTCAGCTTCCTGCCCGCCGGCCTTCTCTTCGCCCGCGAGCGCGCCTTGCGCCGCTGGATGCCCGTCCTCGGGCTCGCCCTCACGGCGTTTTATCTCGGCGTCGTCGCGCCCGTCGTCGCCGCTTCCCGCCAGGCGACGGAGCTTGCCGGCGAGAGCCAGAGCGATCGTATCGTCCGCACCTACTCGCAGGGCGATTATGGCGAAGGCGATGGCATCGAGGAGCAGGCCACCGCCTTCTTCGAGCGCTCCTTCGAGCCGATCCCCGCCTCCTTCCTGTACGGCGAGGTCGAGCGGCACGGCCTCCGCTGGGGCGAGACCTTCGATTACCTGGCCTACGCCTTCGTCCCCCGCATCTTCTGGCCCGACAAACCGACCGTCTCCCGCGGCGGCTGGTTCTACTATTACATCGGCGCCGCCCGCACCGAGGCCGAGGCCACGACCTCCATCGCCCAGACCGCCGCGGGCGAGATGTATTGGAACTTCGGCTTCCCCGGGGTCCTCCTCGGCCTCGGCGCGATTGGCGCGCTCTTTGGATCTCTCTGGCGGCTCTCGACGGCGTTCCCCGAGCAGGATCCGATCCGGCTCGTGCTTTACATCGGCATCGTCTTCAACATGATCGACATGTCCGAGGCGGGGACCACGGTCGTCAACATTGCCTTCCGCACCATCGTCCTCGTGCCGTCGATGTACCTCCTCGACCGCACGGCGAAAAAGCGCGCAGAGGCCCTCGCGGGGGCAAGGCCCTTGTCATGAGCCGCGACGAACGAGGGACGAACGAGCCGGCCCGCATCGCCGGCCTCGACACGCTCCGCTTCCTCGCGGCGGCGATGGTCGTCCTCTCCCACCTCGGCCCGCCGCCCTTGCTCGCGGGCCTCGAACGCACGCACCGCGTCGCCTGGTTCCTCTCCGCCTCCTATGGCGTCGCCTGGAACGGGCCGGCCGCGGTCATCGTCTTTTTCGTCATCTCGGGCCTCTGCATCCACTGGCCCACGCTCACGCGGCGCCCCCATTGGCCCGAGTATTTCGTCCGCCGCTACATCCGGATCGGCATTCCCCTCCTCGCCTCGATTGTGCTCTCGTCCGCGGTCGGCATCCCTTACGTCGGCCTCTCCGCGTCGATCCTGTGGAGCCTCCAGTGCGAGCTCGTTTACTACACGCTTTATCCGCTCCTCCTCGCCCTTCGTGATCGGTTTGGCTGGCGCCCGCTCATCGCAGGCTCGTTTGCCCTCGCGACGGCGGTGATCGTCCTCGTCGATCCCCGCGCGCTCCCGTACCCGGCGTATGGCTGGGCGCTGCAATGGGTCATCGGCTTGCCCTGCTGGCTGCTCGGCTGCTTGCTCGCCGAACGAATTCAAGAGCGCCCGGCCCGGACGAATCCCCGCATCTGGGCCTTCCGCCTCGCCGTCTGGCTCGCGAGCGCGGCGGCCCTCGCGCTGCGGTTCCATTCTCCGATCGGGTATCCCTGGACCCTCAACGCCTTCTCGCTCCTCGTCTATGCGTGGCTCCTCGTGGAGATCCCGCACCTCGCGGCCTCGCGCGTGCCCGTCTTCTCCGAGCGCCTCGGCCTCTTCAGCTACTCGCTTTACCTCGTCCACCTCGCGGCGTGGGAGGTCTTCAAGAAATATTATCACCTCCAGCTCGGCTACCTCGTTGATTGGGCGCTCCTCATGGCCCTCGTGCTCGGCGTCTCCTACGTGTTTTTCCTCGTCTGCGAGGACCCGTCGCAAAAGCTCGCGCGGCGCCTCGCGAAGTCCCTCCGCCCGAAACCCACGGCGCCGCTGCCGACGGCCTGACGCGCGCCATGCGCTCGCACCTCCGCGCCGCCGCGCTCCTCGCCCTCCCCTTCGCTGCGGGAGCGCTCGCCGGCGCGCTCGTGTTCCGCCATGTGGACAACCCCGCCCCGGCGCCACGCCCCGAGGCCACAATCCCCGCCCGCGTCACGCTCCCGCCCGAGCACCTCGGCGCGCTCTCGTTGTTCGTCCTCGCCGGCCAATCCAACATGTCGGGCCGAGCGACTTTGCCGAGCCCGCTTCCTGCGGCGGTTCCAGGCGTCTACATCTTCGGCAATGACGGCCGCTGGCACGAGGGTCGCGAGCCGGTTGATTTCGCCGAGGGCCAGATCGACGACGTCTCCGCCGACCCCGGCGCGGGCGCGGGTCCTTCCGTGGCGTTCGCGGCTGCGCTCCGCGACAAACACAAAAATCGCCCTATCGGCCTGGTTCCTTGCGCGAAAGGTGGCTCGTCGCTCGCGGAATGGGGTCGTCACCTCGGCGAGCATACCCTGTACGGCTCGTGCCTGAAGCGCGCCCGCGCGGCGTCCACCGCGGGCACGGTCTCCGGCGTGCTTTTCTATCAGGGCGAAACGGATGCCATGGATCCCGCCTTCACAGCGGCGGATGCCCATCCCGATCCGTCGAAGTGGGCCGGTGCGTTCGAATCTTTTGTGGCTGACCTCCGCCGCGACCTCGGCGCGCCCGATCTGCCCGTCGTTTTCGCTGAGCTCGGCCCGCGCCCGACGGACAGCCGTTTCCCCGCGTGGGAGCACGTCAAGGAGCAGCAACGCGCTGTCGGGATGCCGGGCGTCGCGCGTATCCGCACGGACGATCTTCCGCTCCAGGATGCGGTGCATTTTGGATGGGAAGGGCAGGAGGCCATCGGGAGGCGATTTGCCGAGGCGATGGAGGGGCTTTTAGGGCGGTAAGGTTGCCACGCGTGGATCTTCTCCCCGGGGGGCCTCGACGCAGTGGTCCGACTGAAATACGCTCAAATTGCCCGACGACTTCAGACACTCCCGCCGCGACTCAATTGCAGGTCGCGCCGTCCACGAAACACTTCTGAAAGTTGCAACGGCATTGCACCTGCCGGCCGCCCGGCAGGTCCGTGCTCCAGCCGTCCTTCGAGCAATCGGAGAACGAGCACCGCGTACGCGCCGTGTCCCCGCCGGGCAAGTCCGTGTCCCAGCCATTTTTCATGCAATCCGAGAACGAGCACCGCGTACGCGCCGTGGTCCCGTCCGAAAAGCTCGTCTCCCACCCATCCTTCATGCAATTGGAGAACGAGCACCGCGTCCGCGCGGTCGTGCCATCGGGGAAGCGGGCCTCCCAGCCGTCTTTCATGCAGTCGCCGAAGGAGCAACGCACGTCGATCTCGCCCTCGGGCGTCGAGGTCGTCCAGCCGTCCTTCAAGCAATTGCTGAATTTGCAACGGCCCGAGGCGAATACCGCGGCGGCCACGTAACGCGCCGACTTCGCCTGCGCCTTTCCTTCGACCTCCTGCGCCGCGGCCTCGGCGGCGACGCGCTCAGCTTCGTCGGCCTGGCTCTCCTCGACGCGCGTATCCTCCGCCGCATCTTCTCGTTCCGCCTCCGCGGCCCGCGCGGCGGCGCGATTCTCCGCGGGGACCTGAACCGGCTCGGGCTCGCCAAAGCCGCTCGTCTGCACTTGGAGGGGAAGGAGCGAACACCCCATGCCGAAAACGACGGGGAGCGCGGCGACGAGCGCCCAACGGTGGGAACGATGCGGCATAGGACAACCCTTTCAGGGACCGGCCTTCGTGTTTTTCGCGCCGGGCGTGCCGCCGGGCGTGTAACCACCGCCGAGGATCTGCCCACCGGCCGGCGCCTTGGAAAATCCCCAACGGGAGGCGCTCTGCGTCTCGCCGAGAGGATCCTTGCGCTCCAGCGACACGTTCCGCGCGCTCTTCGCCAGCCCCAGCGCGCCGTAATCGAGCGACGCGAGGACGACCGGGGTCGCGCCGTTGCAGCCGAACACCGTGACCTGATCCCCATCGTCGTTCAGGACGATGTTTCCGAGGTACACGAAGCTCGAATAAACCACATTTCCCGGCTGATCCGTCACGCCCGGGAGGGCGGTGTGCCAGAAGGTGAGGTATCCGCCGGCCGGGATCGAGACGCCCGACGGAATGGCAAACACGCCCTCGTTGTCGGCGGGCGCCTGGCCCGCGCAGATGCTCGTGAGGTCCTGCGAGTCCGTGAGGAAAAGACCGCCGAGGGCCACGGCCTGCGCGCCATGATTGTAGAGCTCGATGAACTCGTACTTGCCCGTCGTCCCCTGGTTCCACGGGCGATACATCACCTCGTTCACTACGACCGTCTGGGCCGCGGCGACGGCCGGCGTGGCCACGAGGAGGGCCGAAACAACCAGCGCGCGCATCTGCCTCGCTCGGATCCCGGGGCGTGCCATGGAAGGAATGCTACCGCGGTCGGGCGCACGGGCGCAATCCGCGCCGCGGCCCTGCAGGACCACGCGATGTCGGGCACGAGGGAAACCGCTGCCGCGCCCTTGCCTCGGCGCTCCGGCTTCTTCACCATGCGCTCCCGCACATGGCGTCGCTCGAAGACATCACCAAGCGTTACTACGAGACGACGGCCTCGCGGGGCCACCGCCCGACCGCCGAGCACTACGCCACGAGCGCCGCGGGCCTCCTGCGCCGCCTCGGTCCTTGGCTCCCGAGCGATCGCACGACCCCGTGCCTCGACCTCGCCTGCGGCTGCGGCGAGCTCATCTACGCGCTCGAACAACGCGGGTTTGCCCGTACACACGGCGTCGACCTCTGCGTCGAGGAGCTCGACGAGGCCCGCAAGTTCGTCCGCGCCGAGCTCGTCGTCGGCGACGTGATCGATCACCTCGTCGCGCAACACGAAGGCTCCTACGGCTTCGTGACGGCGTTCAACATCGTCGAGCACCTGCCCAAGGAGCGGCTCGTCGACTTCTTCCGCGAGGCGCGCCGCGTGCTTCGCCCCGGCGGCGCACTCGTGGGCATGGTGCCGAACGCCGTCTCTCCCTTCGGCGCGGCCGCGCGCTACTGGGACATCACGCATCAGATCGCGTTCACGCCGAACAGCCTCACGCAGCTCGCGGCGATGACGGGCTGGGGCGACCGCGTGGAGTTCCGCGAGTGCGGCCCGGTGCCGTACGGCGTGAAGAGCGCGATCCGGTACGTCGCCTGGCGCGCGCTGCGTGGCGCGATTGCGGCGTGGTTTCTCGTGGAGAACGGGGCGCCGCGCGACGGGATTTATTCGTCGGACATGCTCTTCCGGCTGCGAAAGGAATCCTGAGCGCCATGCGTGTCCTCGTCCTCGGCCCTCGATTCGCGGACGGCTTTGCCGACAACGTCGCCGAGACGCTCGTGGAGATGGGCCACGAGGTCCTGGGCGCGGAAGAGGTCGATCACGCCACGTACTGGTCCGTCCCTCGCCGCGCGCTCCGCATGGTGGAAGAGCGGGTCTTCGGGGATGCGCCCTTGCCGCAGGATCGCAAGCTCCTCCGCTTCGTCGAGGCGCGCCGCCCGGACATCTTGCTCGCGCTCACGTGGGACGTGCACCCCGAGGTCCTCGACGCGCTCGGCCGCTTCGTCCCGGGCCGGCGTATTCTCTGGTGGGGCGACGCGCCCGCGAACAGCCGCAGGTTCGGGCTCGTGAATCCCTTCTGGGACAAGGTGTACGTCAAGGACCCGGACGCCGTGAAAAAGCTACGGCTCGCGGGCAAGGAATGCGCGCTCCTGCACGAGGCGATGAACCCGCGCTGGCATCGGCCGCTCGCGAAGCAGACGAGCGACGCCGTGGTCGTCGCAGGAAACTATTACGCCTTTCGCCAGGCCGTCCTCCTGCGCCTGCTCCGCGACGGCGCGCGGCTCGAACTGTATGGCACCGAGCCGCCGCCCTGGTCGGCGAAGGAGATCCGCGCGAGTTTTTCCGGGAAATACGTCGTCCGCGAGGAGAAGAGCCGCGTGTTCGGGGCGGGGATAGCTTGCCTCAACACGTTCGCGCTGGCGGAGGGCAACTCGATGAATTGCCGTGCGTTCGAGATCGCGGGCGCCGGCGGGCTCCAGCTCGTGGAGTTCCGGCCGACGCTGCTCCAGTGCTTCGAGCCCGGAAAAGAGGTGCTCACCTTCGAGACGTACGAGGAGCTCCGGGGCCACCTCGAACACGCGCGCCGCTTCCCGGCCGACATGCTCGCGATCCGCGAGGCCGGCGCGCGCCGCGCCCTCGCCGAGCACACGTATCGACACCGGCTCGAAACCATCCTCGCGGATTTCGCCTGACGTTTTCATGTCCCTCCGCGTCCTCCACGTCATTCCGAGCTTCTGGCCCGCGACGCGGTATGGCGGGCCGATCGAAGGCGTGCTTCGTCTTTGCCAGCGCCTCCTCGGCCTCGGCGTGACGGTCGAGGTTGTCACGACGGACGCCGACGGCGCGGGGGATCTCGCCGTACCCCACGCAGAAAAAACGCTCGCCGAAGGCGTGCCCGTCCGGTATTTTCCGCGCAGGCCTCGCACGCGATTCGCCGTCTCCGCGCCGCTCGCGCTCCACCTTGCCCGGGAGATCCCGCGCTGGGATCTGGTCCATGTCACGGCCCTGTTCTCGTTTTCGTCGGCCGCGACCATGGCCCTCGCCCGGCGCGCGGGTGTGCCCGCGGTCCTCTCGCCGCAGGGCACGTTGATGCCGTGGGCCATCGGCTCGAAGCGCTGGAAAAAGGCTCCCTATTTCGAGCTCGTCGAACGGAAGAACGTCCTCTCCGCCGCGGGCGTGCACGCGACGAGCGACGAGGAGGCGCGCGAGATCCTCCACCACGTCCCCGGCGCGCGCACATTCGTCGTGCCCAATGGCGTCGATGTGCCCGATGTGCTCCCCGACGTGCCACGCGAGAAGGCGCGGATCGTTTTTTTGGGCCGCATCCACCCGGTGAAGGGCTTCGACGTGCTCGTCCCTGCCCTCGCCCGCGTCGCCGCCATCCTGCCCGAGGTGGAGACGCTCGTCGCCGGCCCGGACGAGGACGGCGAACAAGCACGCGTCGAGGCGCTGCTCGCCCGCGTCACGCCCCGCCCCCGCGTGCGGTTTCTCGGGCCTGTGTACGGGAAGGAAAAACAGGAGCTCCTCGCATCGGCGACGGTCCTCGTATTGCCCTCGCACGGTGAGAACTTCGGCATCGTCGTGGCCGAGGCGCTCGCCGCGGGTACACCCGTCGTCGTGAGCAAGGCTTGTCCCTGGAAGATCCTGGAAGAACGCGGCGCGGGTGCGTGGGTCGAGAATACGCCCGAGCGTATCGCCGAGGCGCTGCTTTTGATCCTCGAAGACCCCGCGCGGGCCCGGCGCATGGGAGAAGCGGGGCGCGCCGTGGCCGCGGGGTACGGCTGGGACGCCATTGCAAAGCAGATGCTCACGCAATACGAGGCCCTCGCCCTGCGCCGGAGACGACCATGAAAATCCTCGTCGTCTCCTCGGTCGGCGGTCACCTGACCGAGATCATGCAGCTCGCCCCGGTCTTCGCGGGCCACGAGGTCGTTCTCGTCCTCAACGACGAGGCCGCATGGCCGGATTTCCCGTTCGCCCGGGTCTACCGCATCGCGCATGCCGAGCGAGACGCGCGCGTGCTCTTCAACCTGCTCGAAGCCGCGCGGATCCTGCGGCATGAGGATCCCGACATCGTGCTCTCGGCCGGCGCGGGCCCGGCGGTCCCGGTCGCGCTCGTGGCGCGGCTCGGCACGCGGGCGCGGATCGTGTTCGTCGAGACGGCCGCGGCGATCGTCCGCCCCACGCTCACGGGCCGCCTGATGGCGCCGCTCGCGCACCGATTCTTTTATCAATGGGACACGCTCGCGCAGTTTTTCCCGCGGGCCGAGAAGGCGAGCATTCATTTCGGATGAGGATCTTCGTCACCGTCGGCAATGCGCTCGTCCCCTTCGACCGGCTGCTCGGCTGGGTCGACGAGGCCACGTCGGCGCTCGACGTGCCCGTGGAAGGCCTTTGCCAGCACGGACCGAGCCGAGTTCGCCCGCGCGCGCTCGCGCCACGCGAGAACCTTTCGCGCGCTGAATTCGAGCACGAAATGGATCACGCCGACGTTGTCGTTTGCCACGCGGGCGTCGGCACGCTCTCGGATGCCCTCCGCCGCGGCCATCGCCCGATCGTCGCCCCTCGCCGCGCCGGGTTCGGCGAGATCGTGAACGACCACCAGCTCGAAATCGTCGCGGCCCTCGGGCAGGAAGGGCGGCTCGAGGTCGCCGAGGATGCCGAATCCCTGCGCGCGGCGCTCTTGCGCTATGCGCGGGGCGAGGCGCGGCGGGGTCCTCCGCGGGACGAGGATCCTGCGCGGCTCTTGCCCGTGGCGCGCGCGATCGCCGAAGGGCCGGCCCGCGCGCGCCCGCCGCTCCTTGGAAAACTCGCCATGAGCGCGCTCGCGGCGCTCGGTCCGCGGCTCGATCGGCTGCGCGTGCGATGAGACCACGCGCTTGCCCCCGCGCCGCGCTCCCGCTACGTTTGGCGGCGCGATGAGCATGACCCGCGAAAACACGCGTTCCGCGTGCCGAATCTGCGGGGCGCGTGGAGCGCCGGAGGAGTCCTTCGAGGAGATCGCCTGTTTCCGCTGCGCCACCTGCGGCACCGTGCAATCGAACGTTCTGCCCACGGT
Organism: Polyangium sorediatum; assembly: GCF_029946465.1. Classification (NCBI taxonomy): domain Bacteria; kingdom Pseudomonadati; phylum Myxococcota; order Polyangiales; family Polyangiaceae; genus Polyangium; species Polyangium sorediatum. Next base: position 40,920 of record NZ_JARZHI010000027.1, on the reverse strand, counting down.
GGAGGAGCTGGCAAAACATTACGCTGGTTTTTCGGAGAGCTACACCGCGGGCATGGGCGCCGAACGGTTCGCCCGCGAGATGCCGAAGCGCCACGCCGCGAAGCTCGCGCTCGTGCGTCGACACCAGCCGAAGGGCCGCCTGCTCGACGTCGGCTGCGGGGAAGGTGGGTTCCTCTCGCAGGCCCTCGAAGCCGGCTTCGACGCCGTCGGCTGCGATTACTCCGTGCGCAAAGAATATGCGCCCAGGGTCCAAGTTTTTCCGGGCAACCTCGACGCGGAGGGGGGCTTGCCGTTCGAGGATGGAAGCTTCGACGCCGTCACGTCCTGGGCCGTGATCGAGCACGTCCGCGACCCGCACGCGGCGATGCGCGAGGTGCGCCGCGTCCTCAAGCCGGGCGGTTTTTTCTTTTGCGACACGCCCCTCTGCGGCGACGCCTCGGAGCGCGACGTCGCGGCGCGCTCGCACTGGTTCTGCCCCCCTGAGCACATTCACGTGTTCTCGTACGGGTCGCTCTCACGCCTCGTCTGGGCCGCGGGCCTCGACGTCGTGTATTCGACGCCCTCGTTCGAGCGCTCGGCGCCCAGGTACGTGGCGCGGCGCCTCCGAAACGTGCTGGTCGGCGTCGTCCTCGGGCGCGCGCTGCGCCATTTCGACCCGGGCGCGTGGGAGCGCCGCAGGCAGAGCGTGGTCACGCAGATCGGCGACATCCAGCTCCTCGTTGCGCAGAAGCCGCGGAGCTGACCGTGCCGCCCGCTTGCCCCCCGGCCGCGAGGCCGCTAGTTTCATCGGAGGTGCCGGCATGAGCCCCGATCCCCGAGCGAAATTCCGCGCGCTGACCCGGGTCTTCGACCCGATTTACCGGCCCTACCTCGACGCCGACGACGGCCCTGGCTCCTCGTACGTCCCGGAAGCGCACGAGCACTATCGCGCCGAGCTCGAAGCCGCGCTCGACCTGAACGACAACGCGAAGCTCCTGCTCGCCGGCCAGCCCGGATGCGGCAAAACCACGCTCCTGCTCAGCATCGCCCACCGGCTGCGGCGCGAGGGGCGGCTCGTCGCGTTCGTCGACCTCGAAGCACAGACGGCCGTGCAGGACCTCGGCTCGCTGGAGATGTACCTTGCCGCCAAGGCCGAGCTCGTCGCGGAGGTAAAACAAGCGGGAATCAGCCTCTCGGAAAAGACGACCGAGATGCTGCGCAGCGCCCTCGAACGCCTGCTCGGCTCGCCCGTCACGCCCGACCTCGACGCCCTCGGCGCCGCGCTGCGCCGGCTGCTCTCCACGGTGCGCGAGAGCAAGCTCCTGCGTGACGAGCTGCGCCGGCAAATCAAGGAATCAGGCTTCGAGCCGATCGACATGCTGGCCGGCCTGCTCGACGATCTCGAAGAACACAGGCCCGTCGTGCTGCTCGATGGCCTCGACAAACTTCCGCCCGTGCAGGCGCGCGACGCGTTCCTCGGCGACGAGAAGAAGCCGATGGTCGAGGCGCCAGGCGCGGCGATTTTGACAATCCCAATTTCGCTGATCTACGAGCCCACGTTCAACGTCCTCTCCGAGAGGTACAACAATGCGGGCAGCGCGGTCCTGCCCGCGGTTCGTCTCTACGATCTCAACCCGCACACGAACACGCGGCGGCGCTCCGAGCAGGGCGTGAGCATCATGCGCCGCATCGTGGAGGCGCGCGTCGAGCCGATCGACGCGCGGATCGTGATGCCCGAGGCCGTCGAACGCGCGATTGTAGGCTCGGGCGGCAACATCCGCGAGCTCGCGCGGCTCCTCCAATCGAGCGTGGTGAAGGCCCACGTCCGCCGCGGCACGTTCATCGAGGAGCAAGACGTGGCCGCTGCGATCGCCGACCAGCGCGAGTCGTTCCGCCGCGCGTACGATCCGCGCTTCTTGCCGGTGCTCGAAAAGGTGCGGCGCGAGTTCCGGCTCGAAGGCCAGGGCGACGTGACGAAGCAGCTCCTCTACGGGCTCTGGGTGATCGAATATCGCAATGGCATTGCCTGGTATTCGCTGCCCGATCCCGTCGAGCAGCTCCTCCGGCAAATGGAGACCTGGGCCGGATGACGCCGGAAGCGCGCATCGAGGAGCTCTCCGCGCGGCTCTCGCTGACGCAGGGCTCGCCGTCCTTGCTCGTCATGGTGGCTGAATCCGACGCCACGCTCGACGAGGCGCGTGGCCTGCTCGTGGGCATTTTGCAGCGAGCGCCGATGCACATGGAGGACCTCGGCGCGTGTGACGTCGACATGGGCCCGGCGCGCTGGGTGGAGCTGACGCACGAACGCGCGGCCGACGCTTACGTGCTTTCCGCTGCACCGTGGGGCCCCTTCAGCGGCGGCGCGTTCGCGGGCCTCCTGAACGCCGAGCGCGAATTCTTGCGGCGGCTCGCCGGCCCCGTCTTGCTCGTCGTCTCCCGCGAGACGGAGCGAATCCTCCGGCAAAAGGCGCCCGATTTCTTCACGTGGGCCGCGCGAACGTACGAGCTGCCCGCGCCCGCAGAGCTCATCGCGATGGCCCGGAAGCTCGGCGCCTTGCCCGAGCGCGCGCCGGGCGTGCCCTCCGAAGAACCTCCCCTTCGATTCCTCCACCTCTCGGACCTCCATTTGAGGCCCCAGCGGGTGAAGCGATACGATCAGGACCGCGTGCTCCGCGGCCTCGTCGATTTCCTCGCGCAGGACCGCGCGCGATTCCCGCTCGATCTGATCTTCGTGACGGGCGACCTCGCCCACAGCGGCAAACCCGACGAGTTCGAGCTCGTGGTCGATCTCTTCCAGCACCTCCTCAACGTGACGGGCGTCGCGCCCTCCCATTTCTTCGTCGTCCCCGGCAACCACGACGTCGACCGCGACGTGGGCCGCTGGCTCCGGCGCACGCTCGACAAGGACGAGGAGGCGATTGCATTCTTCGAGGACGAGCATGCAAGGCGGTTCCACATGCAGAAGCTCGAAGCCTATCGCGCGGCGCTCGCGCCGCTGCTCGGGCAAGATCGCGCGCTCGGGCTCGGCGTCGGCGCGCATGCGGTGGAGGTCGTGACGGTGCGCGGGGCGCGGATCGCGGTGGCGTCGTTCAATTCGGCGTTTTTCGCGCAGGGCGACGACGATCACGGAAAGCTCTGGCTCGGCGAGCCGAACGTGGACCGCGCCGGCGATCGCATCGCCGACGAGGGCGCGCGGGCCGCGATCGCGCTCATCCACCATCCGTTCGAAGAGCTGCACGAGCTGGAACGCGACATCATCGAGCACCGCTTCGAGCGCCTGTTCGACCTCGTGCTGCGCGGCCACATGCACCAGCCGAAGAGCCGCGGCATTGCCTCGCAGCGCGGGGGGTTCGTCGAGCTCGCGGCTCCGTCGGCCTACCAGGGCAGCCCGTGGCCGAATGGCTGCCTGCTCGGCGAGCTTCGGCCGCGCTCGGGCAAGGTGCGAATCACCCCGTACACGTACGCCTCGGGCGCGGATCCTTGGGTGCTTGATACCAAAGTATTCCCCGACGACGCGAAGGACGGCTACGCGCACACGTTCGGCGTGCCCGAAAAGAAACGGACGCCGAGCACCTTGCGGAGGCATCTGGCCCGGGCGACGGAAGAGGCCGTGGAAGCCGCGCCGGAGGCCGTGCAAAGGCAGGTGGCGAAGGAACTCGGCATCGAGGCGCCGAGCAGCCGAATGTCGAAAGCGGTGGCGAAGAAGGTCGCGCGGGCCGCGGCGGCGAAGGTGGACGATCCGGCGCTGCTCGCGAACGTGGTGGACGAGCGGCGCATGAGCACGGCGCTGAGCAAGACGGCCGCCGACGAGCTCGAAGCGGAGGGGGCGACGCGTATTCCGCGGTCGGATCCTCACTTCTTGGAGAAGGCGCTCGGGCGGGTGGCGGAGTTCATTCACCGCAAGGTGCGCGGCAAGGTGGCGAAGGACGCGGCCCGCGAGGAAATGCTCGTGGAGTTCATCGCCACTTCGTTGAAACATGTGGTGGATGGGCCCGTGTCCGTGGAGCGCTCGTTCCCCGAGGCGACGCGGCCGGACATTCTCATCGGAAACCCGAACGATGCCCCGGCGATCCGCTCGATCATCGAGGTGCATCTGTTACGGAGGCTCGGGGACGTCCTACCGAAACGATTCGAGCAGATCGAGCGCTGCTTGCAGAGCGGCGAAATCGCGCACGGCGCGCTCGTGGTGGTTCACACGGGCGAGAGCGACGAGGAGGCACGCATCGAGCACGAGAAGACCGCGGCTGGGCGGGAGGTCCTCGTGTTGCATTTGTTCTGGTAGGAGCGTCGTTCTCAGAACGAAAGGGCAAACCCGTCCGCCGTGGGCATGAAGCGGACCTTGTTCTCGTCCTTCCGCGCCGCGCTCGTTGGTTTGTCTGGGCTCGACGAGCGCGTCGCCACGAAGACGATGCCGACGATCGTGAGCGGCAACCCGACGAGCATGGCCGTCCCGCCCGTCGAGATGAGCACAATGCCGAGCGGGTCCTTGCCCTTGTCCCGCACCCGATCGATGCCCCAAGCGAGGCTCGCAGTGCCCATCCCGAGTGTGACGGCGCCGCCGATCAGGAGCCCCACGCCCGACGAGCGCTTCTTCTTCTTTTTTTGCTTCGGCCGGCGCAGCCGCTCGACGTCGACGTCCACGGGGACCCCGGAGACGGAGGGCGCCTGCGGGAGGTCGATCGTCACCGAGGCGCACGCGCAAAGCGAGAAGATGCCCCGCGAATCGCAGGTCTGCGTGCCCGGCCGCCCATCCTGGCAGGCGCAACGAGCCTGCGCGCCGGGCCTGCACATCCGCGGCCCCGCCGCGAGGAACGTCGGGTCGTAGGTGAACGGCGCGGCAGGCGCCGCGGGCGAAGGCTCCTCCGCGCGCACGACCGACGTGAGCGTCAGGAGCGCGGTGACCATCAAGCAAATCCCAAGCGATCTCGCCATGATGCCATTCCTCGGCGGATATGCGATATCGCACGGTACCACGAAGCGGACGGGCGGCGCAATCTCGCGCCGCGTCACGCGGCCTGGAGCTGCGCAAAGCTGATCAGGAGACGAGCTCGGGCTCCTCGAAGGCTTTGCTGTACACCTCGTCCAGCGCAAGCATGCAGCCGATCGACGCGAGCTCGATCGACTCACTGCCTTGCGCCTCGTACAGCGCCCAGCCGCCGAGATCGTGGCGCCGGAATACCTCGACGCGCCTCGTCTTGTAGGAGACGAGCACGTATTCGCGGAGCGAGGGGATCCGCCGGTAATGCGCGAACTTTTCGCCGCGGTCGTAACCTTCGGTGCGCTGCGAAAGCACTTCGACGAGCACGACGGGGTTTACGATGGCGTCCTTGTCCTCGGCATCGAGCTGGAGCCTGCCGCACACAACAGTCACGTCGGGGTACAGCGACGCGCCCGTCGCTTCGACGCGGATTCGGACATCAGGGCCGTAAACGCGATAATGCCGATCATGGAGTTCGTTGCCCAGCTCAGCCGTCACATTCGCCGATACGAGCCCATGATCCGGGTTGTCTCCGAACCTGTCCAGGATCTGCCCGTCCACGTACTCGTGCTTCGTCTCGCTCGCCAGCTCGAAGGCCAGATACTCGGCGAACGTAACGTAATGCCTCCCCGCCGGCTCCGCCATGACCGAACCTCCACGCACTACGTAGCACGCCCGCCCCTTCGCCGTCAGCCCCCCTCCCCGCCCGGTTTTTCCAGCCAAAACGACCCGATCCCGAGCGCATCCATCTTCGTGCGCCGATAACAATCGATCGCCTCGTCCGGCGTGTGCACGATCGGCTCGTTTTCATTGAACGACGTGTTGAGCAGAACCGGGATCCCCGTCTTCTCCTCGAACACCCCGAGCAGGTCGTAATAGAGCTCATTGTCGGCCCGCCGCACCGTCTGCACGCGGCCCGTGCCGTCCTCGTGCGTGATCGCCGAGAGTTTGTCCTTCCATTCCGGGCGGACCTTGTAGACGATGATCATGAAAGGCACCTCGTGATCCCCGCGGAAACAGGTGCTCAGCTTTTCGAGCCGAATGACGGGCGCGAACGGGCGGAAGGGCTCGCGGTTCTTGATGCGCGCGTTCAGCGTGGCCTTCATCCCCGGCCAGCCGGGATGGCACAGAATGCTCCGATTGCCGAGCGCGCGCGGGCCCCATTCCTCGCGACCCTGGAACCAGCCGACGATCTTGCCCTCGGAGAGCGTCTGCGCAGCCGCCGCGAGCAAACCATCCCGGCCGAGCTTCTTGAACGGGAGGCCCGAATGCACGAGCGCCGTTTCGATCTCATGGTCCTGGAAGCTCGTGCCCCAGTACGCATGCCGCACCTCGGGCGTCCGCGCCTCGCCGTGCACGCCGTGCTTCACCCAGAGCGCCGCGCCCACGGCCGTGCCATCGTCCGAGGCCGCCGGCTGGAAATAAGCCCGGTCGACCCAGCCCTCGGTGATCATTCGACCATTGCCCACCGAATTCAGCACCGACCCGCCCGCCATCGCCACGCTGCGCACGCCCGTCCGCTCGACCGCGTCCCCCACGAGCGCGAGGTAGATCTCCTCGAATCGCGTCTGCAGCGACGCCGCGATGTCCCGCTCCCGATCCGTGATCGGCTCCCCGCGCCGCCGCGCAGGGCCGAAGAGCGAGGCCATCGCGTCCGACCAGAGCCGAGGGACCTGGATCTCCGCGCCCTCCACGGTCTCCATCCCCTCGCTCGTCTTGTGGTGCCGAAACCACGTCAAATCGAGCCGGATGCCCTGCTCCGGATGAAAACGCACGATGCGCCGCATCTCCCGGGCGAATCGATTGACGCCGTACGCCGACAGACCCATCACCTTGTATTCCTCGCCGAACTTGTCGAAGCCGAGGAACTGGCAGATGGCCGTGTAAAACACGCCGAGCGAGTGAGGCCAGAGGTTCTTTCGCAGGACCTCGATGCGATTGCCCTCGCAAAGGCCGACGAGGCTCGTCGCGAAATCACCCGCGCCGTCGCAGGTGATCGTCGTCGCGCGGTCGAACGGAGACCAGTAATACGCGCTCGCCGCGTGGGCGAGGTGATGCTCGACCCGGTGGAATTTCGCCCGAATCGAGGCCTCCGGGACGCCAAGCGCCTCGGCCACGAGGTCCCCGCTCGTCGCGACCTCGCGGTGCACCGCGAGCCGCTTCACCGCGCTCGGGACGCCCGTGAACGGCCTCGACGCGATGAACGCGACCTTCGCCGCTACGTTCGCCCGCGGATCCCGCGCGACCGCGATGTCGGTGATGTCCTCGGGCGTCGCCCCCGCGAGGCGCAGGACCTCGGCCACGGCGAGGCGCGGAAAACCTGCGCAGTGCTTTTTCCGGTTGATCCTCTCCTCAGCGATCGCCGCGAGGATGCCCCCCTCACCGAGGAGCGCCGCCGACGCATCCCCGTGGGCCGAATTGATGCCCAAGACCAGACGAGACATTCATTTCTCCGTTGCGCCCAGGCCGCGCGGAGGCGAAAGGTAACGACCAAAAGCGGGCAGCGTCAAGCCGGCGCGGCCCGCGCCCGCAGGATCCCTTCGCATGCGCGTCGTCGCCGTCAACCAATTTTATGCCCCCGACCACGCCGCCACCTCGCAGCTCCTCACCGAGCTCTGCGAGGACCTCGCCGCCGCGGGCGAAGAGGTGACGGTCATTGCGAGCCGCGGCGGATACCTCGGCGGCGAAGCGCTCCCCGCCCGTGAACACCTCCGCGGCGTCGACGTCGTCCGCCCCTACGCCACGCGCTTCGGCAAGGCCACGATGGCCGGCCGCCTCGCCGATTACCTGTCGTTCTGGGCCACGAGCGTGCTCGCCGCCGCCCTCGAAGCCAAACCCGACGTGCTGCTCGTGCTCACGACGCCGCCCATGATCGCCGCCGGCGGCGCGCTCGTCGCCCTCGCGCGCCGCTTGCCGCTCGTCACGTGGGTGCAGGACGTCTATCCGGAGGCGGCGATCCAGCTCGGTTATCTCGCGCCCCGTGGCCCCGCGTCGCTCGCGTTGCTCGGCCTCGGCCGCGCCACGCACCACGCCGCCGCCCGCATCGTCGCGCTCTCCGAAGGCATGGCCGACCGCCTCGTCGCGCAAGGCGCGCCCCGCGAGCGCATCCGCGTCCTGCCGAACTGGTCCGACGGCCGCCTCGTGTCGCCCCGCGGACGCGAGGACCATCCTTTCCGAAAAACCCACGGTTTGGACGGACGATTTCTGGCGATGTACAGCGGCAACCTCGGCATCGGCCACGACGTCCGGACCTTCGTCGAGGCCGCGCGGCGCTTGAAAGACCGCCTCCCCGAGCTCGTCGTGCTCTTCATCGGCGACGGCGTGCGGCGCGCCGAGGCCGAGGCGCTCGCGAAAGGCCTCGAAAACGTGCGTTTCCTGCCGTATCAGCCCCACGACGCGATCGGCGAGAGCCTCTCGGCCGCGGACGTACATCTCGTCTCGCTGCGCGAGGATCTCGAAGGCCTGCTCGTCCCGAGCAAGCTCTACGGCGCGCTCGCCGCGGGGAGGCCTGTGATCTACCTCGGACCGCCGCGTTGCGAAGTCGCCCGCGTGGTGCACGAGCACGATCTCGGCTGGACCGGCCGCCCCGGCGACGTCGAGGGCCTATGCCACGCGCTCGAAGATGCGGTGACGCGAAGAACGTCCTGGGATGAAAAGGGCGCGCGGGCCCGCAGGATCTTCGACGAACGTTACGATCGTCCCGTATCCTCGGCCCGCTTCCGCGCCCTGTTGGAGGAGGCGTCGAAAGAGCCGCCGCCGCTCGCGCAGCGCGCTTGAATGTGGCAAGCCCACCGAACAACCAAGATCCAGCGATGATGGGAGGCATCGGATCATGAGGACCTACCTGGCGGCGTTCGCGTTCTCGGCGCTCGTCAGTGGGATCCTCACGCCGCTCGTGCGCCTCCTCGCATTCCGTCTTGGTGCGGTCGCGCGGCCCGGTGGAAGGCACGTGCATCGCCACGAGACGCCCAGGCTCGGCGGCCTCGCGATTTTCGTGGGGTTCTTCGCGCCGCTCGTGGGGCTCTTTTTCGTCCAATCGGTAGTGGCGCAGGCGTTCACGCAGGACGTCCGCAAGGTCATCGGCCTCTTCGCGGGCGGCGCGATCCTGTGCGGCGTGGGGGCGATCGACGACACGCGGGGCCTACGCGCGCTGCACAAGCTTTATGCGCAGGTCGTGGTGGCGGTGCTCGCGTTCGCCTGCGGATTTCGGATCGATGCGATTTCCTTGCCCTTCGTGGGCGAGCTGTCGATGGGCATCTTCGCCCTGCCCGTCACGGTGCTCTGGATCGTGGGCATCGTAAATGCGGTGAACCTCATCGACGGGCTCGACGGGCTCGCCGCGGGTGTGGTGTTTTTCGCGGCCCTGACGAATTTCGTCGTCGCGTATCTGTCGTTCGGCACGCTGCCGGCGCTCTTCATGGCGACGATGATGGGCGCGATCATTGGGTTTCTTTTTTACAACTTCAACCCCGCGCGTATCTTCATGGGCGACTCGGGGAGTTATTTCCTCGGGTACGTCATCGCTGCGACGTCGCTCATCGGCGCGACGCAAAAGGCGTCGACCGCGGTCTCGCTCCTCGTGCCGGTGGTGGCGCTCGGCGTGCCGATCTTCGACACGCTCTTCGCGATGGTGCGCCGCTGGCTCGAACGGCGGCCGCTCTTCTCGCCGGATCGCGGGCACATCCACCACCGCCTGCTCGACATGGGCATCACGCACCGCCGCGCGGTGCTCCTCATTTACGGCGTGAGCGTGCTGCTCACGGTGGCGGCGATCGGAATCTCGCTCGGCCGGAGCTGGCAGGTGGGGCTCGCGCTCGTGGCGAGCAGCGTGGTGTTCATCGGGCTCGTGCGCGCCGTGGGGTATTTCGAGCAAGCCCACGGGCGCAGGCGACAAAAAGAGCGGCTCCGCTCGCGCGACAGCGAGATCCTGCGGCGCCTCCTGCCGCGGCTCCCCGCGCGCTTCGAGGCGGCGCGATCGGAGGCCGACGTGCTCGCCGCGCTCGGGCTCTTCGGGCTCGAAGGACAACTCGCGTACGTCGAGATTCTCCCTGTGGCCGGCGGCGAACCGACGGCGTATCGCTGGACGAACCCGACGGACGACGATCCCTACGGCCGGGACGTGGTGTCCGCGCGGTATCCGATCGGCCGGGACGACGCGGCGCGCGCGGAGCTGAAATTCGGCCTGCGCAGCGATTTCGGCGACGTCTCGCCGCAAACCGAGGTGCTCCTCCAGGTCGTGACGGACATGGTGGAGGCGAGCCTCGCGCGCGTGAAGAGCCACCTCGCGCCGCGGGTGCTCGCGGAAGCGGCGGCGGCCGAAGCGCCGGCGCTCGAGGCCGCGTCGGGGACGTGAGCACGCCGAGGAGAAGGCTTGACGGCCGCTTTCGGATCGCCAAGGCTGCCCCGCGGTGATTCTGCTTTATCATCACATCCTGCCCGAGGGCGACGACGCAGGATTCTCCGCCGAAGATGGGCTCACGTTCCGGCACAGCCCCGAGGCGTTCCGATTTCACTTGGAGGAGCTGCGGCGGCGAGGCTATCGGTTCGGCTCGCTCGATCAGCTCGTTCGTCAGCTCGACGACGGCATCGCGGAGGACGATCGGTCGGCGTTCGTGACCTTCGACGACGGCTGGCGAAACCAGCACGAATACGCGCTGCCGATCCTGCGAGCGCTCGGAATTTCCGCAACGTTTTTCGTCACGACGGACCACCTGCGCCAGGGGGTTTCCTGCGCGAAGCGAATGGGGCCCGCGGAATTGCGGACGCTCGTGGACGCGGGCATGACGATCGGTTCGCACACGCGGACGCACCCGGATCTCGCGCGCCTCGACGAAACACGCCTGGAAGACGAGCTGCGCGGCAGCCGGCAGGACCTCGAGGATTTGCTCGGCAAACCCGTCACATTGTTCGCGTATCCCGGCGGCTCGCTCTCCGCGCGCGTGGTCCGCGCCGTGCGCCGCGCCGGCTACGAGGCCGCATGTTGTAGCTTCGGACCGGCGCGGAACGACGCCACCTCGCTCTTCTGGATGTATCGCGACGTGATCAGCGCGTCGATGCGCAGCCCGCGGGATCGTTATCGTCTCTCGCCCCTCGCGCGGCAGCTCCTGACGTTCCGCGTTGAACGCCGCTTGCGCGCGAGCCTGCACCGTCGCGCCTGAGGAGCTCATGACGAAGCCTTTGATTCGTGCCGTCACGCGCGAAGAGGTCCGAGAGCACGTCGCCTCGTTCGCGTTGCTCCACGGCGTGCGGCCGGAGGAATTCGACGCCGATTTCATGGACTGGTGGTTCTTCCAGAACCCCACACACGAGGGGCTGCTCGCAGGCGCGTTCGACGGCGACAGGCTGGTCGGCTACGTGGGGTTCGCCGCGCAGCACTTTCTCGTGCAGGGGCGGCGCGTCTCCGCCGCGATCCTGAGCAGCGCGTTCACGCATCCCGACTACCGCGGCAAAGGGCTCTTCCAGCGATTGATCCGGTTCCTCGTCGAGGCCGCGGGCACACGTGGCCACGAAGCCGTCTTCGGCTGGCCCAACGAAACGGCGCTGCGGATCTATCTGGGCCGCCTCGGCTTCTCGGCGATGTTCCCCGTGGACCGCTCCGCCCGTCCGGTGTCGTGGGGCCCGCTCGGCGCGCGATTCGGTCCGCAGGGCGTCTTCGCCGCGGAATGCGCAGGCGCCGCGTTCGACCGAATGCTGCCGCTGCGCCTCGGGCGCTACCGGTACGAGATCGGGCCTCCGGGCGAGCACGAATGGCAAGGCTTCATGGCGAGGGTGCTCGCCGCCTCCGATTGTATGCTCGAACGCCCGCACGCCTACGTCCGCTGGCGCCTGGCGCGCCCGCGACGCGACTACATCGAGGTGCTGCTCCGCGACGAGGCGGGCGTGCTCCGCGCCTGGGCTTCGGCCCGCCTGCCCATTCCGGGCGAGCCGCCGCGCCTGCACATCGGTGATTCTCTCGTCGACCCACGGAGCCGCGGCGCGCTCCGGGCGCTGTTTGCGGCCTGCGTCATGGAGGCCCGGCACTGCGGCCTCGAACAGGTCTATACGATCGCACGCTCGGCCCGGCTCGGGAGCTCGCTCGCCGCGCTGGGTTTCCTATCGAGACGCTCCACGACGCCCATCGTGGCGATCGCGACGTCGAATGCGGATCTCTCGCTCTATCAGGGGTGGGAATACCGCGACGCCGACATGGACATGTTCTGAGCCACGTTGGGGCGGTTCGTCGTTATCGGGGATTCATGTCGGAGCAGGGGTCCAAGGCGACGAAGGCCGCTGCGACGAGAAGGGCGCCCCGGGCCGCAGATGCCGGCCGATTCAAGCCGGCGGAGCGCTCCCTGCGCCTTGCTCGTCCTCGGCGGCCGCTTTGGCCCGAGCCGCCTTCCGCGCGGGCCGCGCCGCCGCCGCGTCCTCGCCCTCGTAATACCCTTCGCGACGGTAGTAATAATATCGATACTTGTATTCGTCGCGGTTGAAGTTCACGGCGTTGAGCACTGCGCCCGCCTTCGTCGCGCTGATGTCCTGCAGCGCGCGCACCGCGTGCCGCGCGAGGTCCTTCGTCGTCTTGAAGGCACGCACGACGAGCACCGTGCCGTCGACGAGCGTGGAGAGCACGGCCGCGTCCGTGACCGGCACGATCGGCGGGCTGTCGATGATCACGCGGTCGAAGCGCTTCTTCACGTCGTCGAGGAACTTCTTGAACTTTTCGCTGTGGAGCAGCTCCGCCGGATTGGGCGGGATCGGGCCGGCGGGAATGACCGACAGGTTCGGCACGTCCGTTTCGAGCACGGCCTCGTCGAGCGAATCTTCGAGCATCGCCGTGGTCACGCCGACCTCGGAGGTCTTCCGGAAGACGCGGTGCACGCGTGGTCGGCGCAGATCACAATCGATAAGCGCGACCTTCTGCCCCGCCTGGGCCATGACGATCGCAATACACGTGGCCACCGTGGTCTTGCCCTCCGAAGGCCCCGCGCTCGTGATGAGCAGCGTGCGGTAGGGTTTGTCGGGGGCCATGAAGAGCAGGTTCGTCCGAATGGTGCGCGCCGCCTCGGCGATGCCGCTCGTCGGCTGTTCGTGCACGATGAGCTCGGAGTTCATCACGCGCACGGGTTTGCCGCGCTGCCGCCGCGGCGAATGCGCCCCGGGCTTCCCGCCCTCGTCGATCTCGGGCAGGAGGCCGAGGAAGGGCAAGCCAAGGTCTTTTTCGACCTCGTCGGGCGTCTTCAAGCTGCGATCGAGGAGCCCACGCGCGAGCGCCGTCGCAATGCCGAGGAGGACGCCCAAGAACACGCCGATCGCAATGCTGCGCGTCACCTGCGGCCGCACCGGCGCGCGCGGGACGAGCGGCCGATCGAGGACGCGGATGTTGTTCACGCGGAGGACACGCGCGAGATCGCTCTCCTTCGTGCGTTCGAGGACGAGCGAATAAAGCTTTTCGTTGTTCTCTTTCGAGCGACGGAGGCGGTTGTATTCGATTTCGAGCAGGTTCAGGTCGAGCGCCTGCTTCTTCGACCGCTCGAAGAGCCCCGAGAGGCCCGCCTCCTGACGCTTCAGGACGGCGAGATCCTTGTCGAGGGCGCGCTGGATGTTCTTCACCTCGGCGAGCAAGGCCTTTTTCGCCGCATCGGCCCGCGCGTCGGCCTCCTTCACGTCGGGGTAATTGCGCCCCTTGCCCTCGCCGAGCAGGCCGTCCCGCGTGCGAATCGCCTCCTCGTACGAGGTCCGGAGGCCCATCAAGACATGGCTCTCCAAAAGCTCGCTCGCCGGCAAATCCGTGGGGTTTTCCCCCTTCACCTTTGCGAGCTCGTCCCGCCGCGCCTGGAACTCTTCTTTTCGCGTCCGGACCGTCGTCAGCGTGTCATTGAGCTGCTTCATCTCCTCGCGCAGCATGTTCGACTGGTCGTCGATCGCGACGGAGAGGATGTTCTTGGTCTCCTTGTAATCGTGCAGCGCCATTTCGCTCGACTCGAGGTCGACCTTGAGTTTGTCGAGCTGGCTGCGCAGCCAATCCGCGGCCGTCGCGGTCGAGGTCACCGCATCGTCGAGGTTTTGCTGGACGTACGTATCGACGAGGACGTTGAGAATACGCTGGGCGCGCTGCGGATCGGCGTCCTCCAGCTTGATCACGGCGAGCCGGCTCTCCTTGACCGGATCGACCTTGATCCGACCGCGGAGCACCTCCGCCGCGATTTCCTCGGGCACGCTCGCGTCCGGCGAGGGCGTGCCCGGGGGGAGGTTGCCGAGGAAGCCGCCGTCGTGCTGGAGCCCGAGCTCGCTCACGACGGCCGTCGCGACCTTCATCGATTGGATGATCTTGTATTGGGTCTCGTAATACTCGCGGTTGTCCCAGAAGCTGCCCGAGCCGAGGTCCACGATGTTCTCGACCTTCTGGCCGAGGGGGCGCGGCGGGTTCGGGTCGAACAGGATCGTGGACTGCGCCTGGTAGATTTTGACCTGGCCGAGCGTGTTGAACGTCGCCGCGAGCGAGACCACGAGCGCCGCGCCGAGCGCCGTGGACCAGTACTTGCGGACCATCTGCCAAACGACGGCAGGGCTCAGGGCCCCCTCGGGCGCGCGCTCCACGGCCTGGGTCGGCTTGGGCGTCAGGGTCGAGGTTCCAGATGCGTCCGTCACGGTGGCCAATGGAAGGGCGGCCGAGCTGGCCGGCTCCGCCTAAGGTGCGCCCACGCCCCCAGATGTTCAAGCGGGCCGCGATCGCGGGACGAGCTTACTCCCTGGCAAGGATCGCGGCCGAAAATTGGGGGGATCGGGGGTGGGCGGGCTACGGTCGGCCCAGCGTGCTCGGTGATCTCGTCAAGCGCCTGGTGAACGGCGTGGTGCTCCTGCTCGGGAGCCTCGCGTTTTTCCTCGTCCCCGTCGGGAGCAAGACGTCGGCGCAGCACGTCGTGGCGATCTTCTCGACGAAGCCGGCGCGCGAAGCCGCGCAAGCCTTCGCCCACGCGGCGCGCGACCTCGCCCACGAGGTGGCCGCGAACGTCGAACGAGCGAAGCGCGCCCCGGCCCTGCCCGACGCGAAGCCGAAGCCCGCGAGCGAGCGTTAGCCCTTCTTCTTGCGCGGGTCCGTGTACTGCGGGTGCTCGTTGTAGAAGGCGTCGAGGCTCTCGCGCGTGATCTCGGCCTCGATGTCGCCCTCGCGCTGGATCTTCGCCTGGCAGCCGAGCCGCGAGTTCAGCCGCACGTCGAAGGCCTTGTCGAGGATGTCCTCCTCTTCCTCCTCCGCCTCGGAGAGCAGCTCTTTGCCGCGCAACACGTAGACGTGACACGTCGAGCACGCGCACACGCCGCCGCACGCCGAGCCCTCGGGCGCCTCGACCTTGCGCGCCGCTTCGAGGAGCGAAGTCCCGACCGGGACCTCGACGTCGTACGTCGATCCGTGCGCCAAAAACCGTACCTTTGCCATCAGCTCCCCGTCCCGGAGGCATCGCCGTCCGGTGCATTGTGCCCCGCATGCTCGGCGAGGTGCGCCTCGACGCCCCTCGCCTTCGCCACGGTGCCTTCGATCGCCGTCACGTCCTTGCCCGCGATCGCCCGAGCGATCGCGCGATCCATGCGCCTGCCGGCCCAGCCGTGCGTGACGTCGTCGAGGACCTCGGTGCGGCCGCGGATGAT
Source organism: Polyangium sorediatum (assembly GCF_029946465.1). Taxonomy (NCBI): domain Bacteria; kingdom Pseudomonadati; phylum Myxococcota; order Polyangiales; family Polyangiaceae; genus Polyangium; species Polyangium sorediatum. Next base: position 25,340 of record NZ_JARZHI010000027.1, on the reverse strand, counting down.
CGCAGCGCGCGTCCCACGGATGGCCTCTTCAAGCCCGGCGAGCGCTTCATCGATGCGCGCGCGCTCCTCGTTGCCTTCGAGCAAGTCGGCGTCAGCGACGAGCGCCTTCTTCGTGGCGAGCACGACCCGCTCGGCTTCGACGCGCGCCTCGATGAGCTGACGTTTTTCGAGGTCCTCCTCGCCGTGATCGAGCGCGGCCATGAGCATCGTCTCGACCTCCTCGTCCGTGAGGCCGTAGCTCGGCTTGACCTCGACCTTCTGCTCGACGCCCGTCGTGAGCTCGTTCGCGGTGACGCTGAGGAGCCCGTCCGCATCCACGCGAAACGTGACTTCGAGCCGCGCGAGGCCCGCGGGCATGGGCGGGATTCCTTTGAGGACAAATCGAGCGAGGGAGCGGCAGTCGATCGCGAGCTCGCGCTCCCCCTGGACGATGTGGAGATCGAAGCCGGTCTGGTTGTCGGCGTACGTGGTGAAGGTTTGTCGTGCGCCGGCCGGGATCGTGGTGTTGCGCGGGAGGATCTTCTCGACGACGCCGCCCATCGTTTCGAGGCCAAGCGAGAGCGGCAGGACGTCGAGCAGGAGGATCTCGTCGGCGCGCTCCTTCGTCCCGGCGAGGATGTCGGCCTGGATCGCCGCGCCGAGCGCGACGACCTCCTCGGGATCGAGGTCGCAGAGCGGCGGCTTGCCGAAGAGTTTTTCCACGTACTGCCGCACGTACGGCACGCGGGTCGAGCCGCCGACGAGGATGACGCCGTCGAGCTCGTCGGCCGACACGCCCGCGTCACGGAGCGCGCGCCGGCAAGCGACGCCCGTGCGCTCGACGATCGGTTTGATCAGCGCGTCGAACTCGTCCCGCGTGACGGCGAGCTTGCGCGTGCCACCCGTGACCTCGATCTCGGCCTCGACACGGTCGGTCTCGGTGAGCCCGTGCTTGATCTTGCGCGCCGTATCGAGCGCGAGCCGCACGAGCTCGCGAGGGCGGTTCTCCGCTGGAACACCGAGGTCGTGGAGCAATCGCTCGGCGAGCGCGCGATCCATGTCGTCGCCGCCGAGCGCGCTGTCGCCGCCGGTCGAGCGCACCTGGAAGACGCCGTCGTCGAGCAGGAGGATCGTGACGTCGAAGGTGCCGCCGCCGAGGTCGTACACGGCGAACAGGCCGTTCTTCTGCTTTTCGAGGCCATACGCGAGCGCCGCGGCGGTCGGCTCGTTGAGGAGCCGGAGCACGTCGAGGCCCGCGAGCTTGCCCGCGTCCTTCGTCGCCTGTCGCTGCGCGTCGTCGAAGTACGCAGGCACGGTGATCACCACGCCGCCGACGGAGCGCAGCTCGTCCTCGGCGAGCGAACGGAGGACCTTGAGGACCTCGGCCGAGACCTCGACGGGCGTGACCGAGCGATCGCGGATCTTGAACCGCACGCTCTTCGCTTCCTCGGGCGTCTTCGGCTCGACGAACTCGTACGTGCCAAGCCTGCGCGTCTCGGGATCGTCAGCCCCGCGCCCCATGAAGCGCTTCACGCTGACGATGGTCTCGCGCGGGAAATCGACCGCGAGGCGCTGCGCATCTGCGCCGACGATCACGCGGCCGCGCGGGTCGTAGTGCACGACCGAAGGGACGAGCTTCTCCGCGTTGCAGTCGGCGATGACGACTGGCTTGCCGTCACGGACACGCGCGACGAGCGAGTTCGTGGTGCCGAGGTCGATGCCGATCGGCCTCGGGGCCGCCTTGGGGTCGAAGATTTCGAGGAGAGCCATGAGGGCCTTTCAGGATCAGGAAGAGAGCTCTTCCTCGATCGCGCTCGCCTCGTCGAGGAAGCGCCGAAGATAACGGAGCTCGCCGAGCTCGGGCAGGACGACCGCGAGCTTCGTCGCATCCGGATCGGACGCTGCAAACTGGCGGCCCATCGACGCGAGCACCTCGCGCTCACGCCCGCGGATCGCCTCCGCGAGCACACGAACGGCCGCGAGATCCTTCCGCCGCCGCGCATCCCCGAGCTCCTCGCGCCGCTCCATCATCTCCATCAGGAGATCGGGCGACGGCTTGGGCTCGGCGGTCTCCCCGACGGGCACGCCGGCGCGGCGAAGGAGCGCCTCGGCGCGGCGGCTCGGGTCCTTCAGCACGCGGAAGGCGTCGTTCACTTCGATCGCGCGTGACAGGGACAAACGCCGCTCGGCCGCGGGCGCGCCTGCGTAACGGTCGGGGTGGAGCGCGCGCGAGAGGTCGCGGTGCCGGCGCGCAAGGTCGTCCGGATCGAGGTCGAAACGGGCCTCGACGCCCAGCGTCTGGAAGGGATCGATCATCGTGAGAGGAGCCGTGGGATGCAGCGTCCGCGCCGAGGCGGGAGAAGCCTGCTCAGCCGACGGTGAAGGAGTGGCCGCAGCCGCAACGGCTCGCTTCCTTGGGGTTCTTGAACTTGAAGCCCTGGAACATCAGGGTCTTCTCCCAGTCGAGCACCGAGCCGCCGAGGTACAGGATGCTCTTCTTGTCGCAGTAGACGCGGACCGTGCTCTTGCCTTCCTCGGGGAACTCGAGGACGAGGTCGCCCTTGCGCGGGGCGTCGTCGTCGAACTCGATGACGTACGAGAAACCCGAGCAGCCACCGCCCCGGATCCCGATGCGGATCGCAGCGTCGGCCGTGCCGCGCTTGGCGAGGTTCGTCCGCATCGCGTCGACCGCGGCCGACGTCACGCCGATCGTCTTCTTCGCGTCGGCCGGCGCGGGCGCTCGCTGCTCCGTCTGGTTGCTCTGCGAAACTTCGCTGGTCGCGTTCATCGTACGTTCTCCGTCCGCCTTCCCGAAGGGCGCCGTCACTGCCCCGGGAGGGCCTTCTTCGCCGCCTGCTTCGACCGGAAGTCGGCGATCGCGCTCTTGATCGCGTCCTCGGCGAGCACCGAGCAGTGGATCTTCACCGGCGGCAGGTGGAGCTCCTCCGCGATCATGCTGTTCTTGATCTGCTCGGCCTCGTCGATCGTCTTGCCCTTGAGCCACTCGGTGGCGAGGGACGAAGAGGCAATCGCCGAGCCGCAGCCGAACGTCTTGAACTTCGCGTCCTCGATGACCCCCGCGTCGCTCACCTTGATCTGCAGGCGCATCACGTCGCCGCACGCCGGAGCCCCGACGAGCCCCGTGCCGACGTGCTCGTCGTTCTTGTCGAGGGTGCCCACGTTGCGCGGGTTCTCGTAGTGCTCGATGACTTTCTCGCTGTATGCCATGGCTCGAAACTCTCCTACCTCAAATCAATGCGCGGCCCACTGCACGGAAGCGAGATCGATGCCTTCCTTGTGCATCTCGTAGAGCGGGGACATCTCGCGGAGCTTGTTCACCTTGCGGATCACGAGGTCGGCCACGTAGTCGACCTCCTCCTCGGTGGTGAAACGACCGAGGCCAAACCGAATCGACGAGTGGGCGAGGTCGTCGCCGATGCCCATCGCGTGCAGCACGTACGAGGGCTCGAGGCTCGCGCTCGTGCAAGCCGAACCGCTCGACACCGCCACGTCCTTGATGGCCATGATCATGGCCTCGCCCTCGACGAACGCGAACGAGAGGTTGAGGTTGCCCGGGAGCCGGTGCTCGAGCGACCCGTTCACGATGACCTCGTCGAGCTCGCTCGTGATGCGCCGGCGGAGTTTTTCGCGCAGCGCGAGGATGCGCTCGCTCTCCGCGCGTCCCTCCTCCAGCATGATCTCCGCGGCCCTGGCGAAGCCCACGATGCCCGGCACGTTCAGCGTGCCCGAGCGCATGCCGTACTCGTGCCCGCCGCCGTCCATCTGCGCGACGAGGCGCACGCGCGGCTTCGACCGACGCACGTAGAGCCCACCAACTCCTTTGGGCCCATACATCTTGTGCGCGGTGATCGAGGCGAGATCGACGTGCATCGCCTCGACGTCGAAGGGCACCTTGCCCACGCCCTGCACCGCGTCCGAGTGCAGAAGGACGCCGCGTGACCGCGTGATCTTGCCGATCTCCGCGATCGGCTGCACCGTGCCGACCTCGTTGTTCGCGAGCATCACCGAGACGAGGATCGTCTTGTCCGTGATCGCCTTCGCGACGTCGTCGGGATCGACGCGACCATCCTTGCCGACGGGCAGGTACGTCACTTCGTAGCCCTGCTTCTCCAGGCGCTTGCACGTGTCGAGCACGGCCTTGTGCTCGATCACCGTGGTGACGATGTGGTTGCCCTTCTCCTTGTAGAGCTCGGCGACGCCCTTGATCGCGAGGTTGTTGCTCTCGGTCGCGCCCGACGTGAAGACGATCTCCTTCGGGTTCGACGCGCCCACGAGCTTCGCCAGGATCTCCCGCGAGCGCGAGACCGCTTCCTCCGCCGTCCACCCGAACACGTGGCTCCGGCTGGCCGCGTTGCCGAACCGAGCGTTGAAATACGGCAGCATCGCCTCCACGACGCGCGGATCGACCGGCGTCGTGGCGTGGTAGTCCATGTAAATCGGGATCTGGATCGACATCGGTTTCGTCTCTCTTCGAAGCACCCGCTAGCGGTCCGCGCCACTTCGGGAGTGCCCGTTTCCGCCGTGAATTCCGGCCACTAGCTCGGGCTCGGCCTGCTTCCGATCATGCACGTTGCAGTCGGTGCAAGCGGCCACGAGCTCGTCGGGAGCACACGTGTCGCACGTGTCGAGGTAATCGATGCTCGCCTCGAGCTCACGCTCGAGCGAGGAGAGCCGCGCGATCTGCGCGCGCGTCTCTTCGAGCTTCTGCTGGTAGATCGACCGGACCTGCGCCATCGCCTCGGGCGCCGAAGGCGCGCTCTCCCAGAACGCGACGATCTCCTGGATCTGCGAGAGGCTGAGGCCGAGATCGTGTAGCTTGCCGATCCACCTGACACGCGTGACCGCCGCCTGATCGTAGAGCCGATACCGGCCCTTCGACCGCGCGTGCGGCCGGAGCAAACCCACGTCCTCATAGTGGTGGATCGCTCGCACCGTCTTGCCGACGGCCCGCGCGATGTCCCCGACCTGGAGAAGGCGCTCGGCCCCGTGCCCGTCCCGATCCTCGTCGAGATCCGACGGCACGAGCCCCACGTCGGCACGGTGCGCACCCTCCGCACGAACGCCATCCGGGAGAGGAAGGACACCCCTCTCGAGTCCACGCGCTAAAGGTAGGTGGCGAACCGGCCGCATCCAAAACTCCAACCCTCACGCATGCGTAAGGGTTACCTAACGGAAGGTTTAGGCGCCCCTCGGGAGGCTGTCAACCGGAGCAGGACGAAAATGCATGCGATCGAGCTGAGGAAGCGCCCGATCCCCGAGGCGCTCGCGCTCGGCCCCGCGCTCGTCGAGCGAGCCGAGCAGGCCCAGGCGGCGCACCTCGCGCTGAGCCTGGTCGACGGAGCCGCGGTGGTGCTCGGCGCGGCGCAACGAGCCGGCCGCGTCGTGGACCTCGCAGCGTGCAGGCAGAGGGGCATCCCGATCCTGCGCCGCGCGACGACAGGGACGGCAGCCTGGCTCGGCGGCCGGGGCCTCGTGGTGACGCTCGCGTTACCACACGTCGCAGCGCTCGTCGCGGACGCGACGCCGAGGACGCTGCTGAACCGGAACGTACGCCCGCTCCTCGGCGCGTTGACCCGCGCAGGGATGCTCGCACATTATTTCGGACGCGAATGGATCACGCTGCGTCGTCGCCCAGCGGCGCTGCTCGGCTTCGACGTCGCCGCGTCGGGCGCCGTCCTCGTGGAGGCGTTCATCGGTCACGACGCGGCGATCGCGTTGCCCGACGAGATCACGACCGAGAGCGAGCGCGCCGTCGATCGGTTCCTCGGCAAGAAGCCCGCATCGCTCGCCGAGCTCGCGACCGACACGCCGCTCGACCTCGATCGGTTCGCGCATGCGCTTCTCGATGCCTTGCGGGCCCGCACCGAGCCCACGATCACGACGCCGGCGATCGGAGCGGACGAGCTCGACACGCGCCCCTTCGCGCCGATCGAGCACGCGCGCGATCCCATCCCCGAACGTTTGCTCCTCAAACCGGCCGTGCGTGTCCCGATCGGCTGGATCGAATCCGCGGTCGAGCCCGAAGGCGCGCGGCGCGTTTGGCTCGGCGGAGACGTGCTCGCGCCGCGCTGGGCGCTCGCGCGTATCGCAACCCAAGGAGACGCGGGCCTGCCGGAGATCGCGCTCGAAGGCGCGACGATGGCCGATCTGCTCGCCTGCTGAGGATCGATCGTCCGATCCCAAAAGAAAAACGCCCCGCGTCGGCAGGGCGTTTTTCCTCGCGGCGAGCTCTTCAGCTCACTTGGGATCTTCGATCGGATCCGTGCCGACGACGACCGTGCCGCCGTTCGCAACCCACTCGAAGCCGTCGACGAGGACCGTCGAGTCCCACGCGGTGTCGCCCGTGTCCCAGATGGCCCAGCGGATCGTCACCTCGTCGCCGCCCTTGATCGGGGCCTGCGTCTGCAACCACGACGTGCCGCCCGCCTCGTCCCACGTGCCGAAGCCCGTGCCCTCCATCTCGCCGGGGCCGGACGGGCAGGTGAACTGCGGATAGAACGAGTCGTACGAGCAGACGTCGAAGTACGCGATGTTGACGCTCACCGGGTTCGTGTTCTTGTCGAAGGAGATGTTGCCGTTGATCGAGCCCTGCGGCTCCGGCGACACGAGCGCGATGAACTGATCGTTGAACTGCGTGCAGACGTACTCCGGGAACTCCATCGAGTAGAACTTGAACTTGAACTTGTAGCCCGTCGCGTTCTTGGGCGACCGGATCTTCACCTGGAGCCCGACGTCGTCGTTGATGTCCGGATCGCCGTCGCAGCCGGGCACGTCCTGCGGGAAGCCGGGCGGCGGGGTGCCAGCGCCGATCTCGCTGCAGCTCAGGCTGCCGCAAGCGCCCGCCTGGTTCGGAAGGCGCGCGTAGCCCGAGGAGAGCGTGAGCATGCGCGTGCCCTTCTGCACGTTCACGTTCGGCCCGAAGCCGCTCTGGATGCCGATGTGCCTCGTGTACGAGGCGGGGCTGCCGTTCGCGCGCACGTATTGTGCGCTGAGCACGCCCCACTTCTTGTCGGCCGGCGTGATGAACTGGCAGAGGTCGAGCGCGCGCGCGCCGTTCTGCGGATCCGTGTCCTGAAGCCCGATGTTGTCGTCGCACGCCGCAGGCGCGACGTTGTCGGTGACGCCGTCGCAGTCCTCGTCCGCAGCCGTCGCCATCGGATCGTTCGGATCCGTAGCAACCTCGATCGAGCCCGGCGAGACGTTGGCGTCGCAGTCGTTGCAGTCGCCCTGCGCCTCGGAGAATCCATCGCCGTCGTTGTCGACGTTCGTATCGTTGCTGCACTGCGCACTGCCGCCGCCGGAGCCGTTGCCGCCCGAGCCGACGAACGTGCCTCCGACACCATCCGAGGAGGTCGAGCCCCCGGTGCCAGGCTGCCCGGAGGCGCCCGAGCCGCCGTTGCCCCCCGAGTCCTCTCCACCGGACCCGCCGTCGTTGTCGAATACGTTGCGACCGCCGGTCGCCCCGCAACCGGCGGAGCCTGCCGCGGCAACGCCCAGAACCGCGGCGAGACCGAACAGAACCAGATGGCTACGCTTCATGATCCTTCTCCATCCCCGCTCGCACGGAGACAAGCCAAGCCGGACGCGAACACAGCGCCGCACACCTCGCGCGCGCGGACTGCACCTCGAAGTGTACCAACGCGTTGACGTTCTTGAATAGAGATCGCGTCCGGAGCGCCACAAGGGGAGAGGACGCTCCGGACACGCGCCGCGGGTCACTTCGGGATGATGACCTCGGTCACCGTCGTGCCGGGCTTACCCGACCAGCGCCAGTTGTCGATCAACGCGGAGGAGTCGACCTTCCCGTCCGAGGAGTCGTACGTGACGAGGCGCAGGCGGATCGGCTTGCCCGGCGTCACGGCCGTCGTCGTACGCAGCCACCCCGTCGAGCCGTGTGTCCAGCCGGCGTTTGCTTCGTCCTTCTCGAACGTGGTCCCGACGAGCTGCTTCGTCTCGAGCGCGCACTTGAACGAGAACCCGCTCGCCACGCACTCCCCCGTGGGCCCCACAGGGTTTCCCGGGCAACCGCACGCCTCGAAGAATTTGTTGTTCACGCTGATCGGCGCGCCGAACATATCGAACGCAATGTTCCCGTCGCTCTGTCCCATCGGGAACGGGACCATGGACGCGATAAAGAAGTCGTTGTACTCGCGGCACAAGAAGTCCGGCCACTCGTAGCTAAAGAACTGGAAGTCGAACGAGACGCTGAGCGCGTTCGACGGGACGTCGATCTCCATCTCCAGGCCCGTCGCGTCGTGCGGCAGGCCGGTGATCACGTTCGGGCACGAGGGGCTCGCCTTCGGGAAGCCGAAGGGCGCGTTGCTCGTGTAGCCCTTGTCGAACGTGCGGTACGTGGCGTCCGCGTCGCCCTTGTCCCGCGCCTTGCCCGACGACAGGAGGAGCATCGAGTTGCCCTCCTGCGGGTTGTTGTTCGTCCCGAGCTTCGGGACGATCCCATGCCCGAGGTGGAAGTTCGCCAGTTGCGCCGCGTTGACCGGCGGCGGGGTCCCGTCCGCGAGCACCCACTTCGCGCTCTTCAAGAACCTGCAGACGCCGATCGCCTTGGCCGCGTCGGCAGGATCCATGCTGGCGAGCGCGAGGTCGCTGTCGCAAGCAGGCGGCAGGACGTCGACCGTGCCGTCGCAGTCCTCGTCCGCAGGCTCGGGGAGGTTGCCGTTCTCGTCCATCTCCGCGATGACCTCGACCGCGCTCGGATTGACGAACTTGTCGCAGTCGTTGCAGTCGCCTTCGAGCTCGGTGTAGCCGTCGCCGTCGTTGTCCGCGTCGGGCGCGCCCTCGTCGCAAGCCCCGCCGCCCGCGCCGCCCGTGCCGGTCGACGAGGTGCTGGTCGTGATGAGGATGTTGCCATCGCCGCCCTGACCGAAGTTGCCGGCGCCGCCCTGACCGCCGGAGCCGCCGGATCCCCCCTCCCCCCCGGAGTTGCCGCTGCCGCCGCCCGCGGCGCATGCGCCCGCTGCCGTCGCGGCGATGACGCACAACCCGACGAGCCCGAACCATGTGGATGTTCTCGACCGCTTCATGACGACGCCCTCGTGATGCAAAAGGATTCCTCGGGGACTCACGGTCGCCGTCGTCGCCCGATGGCCCGCCGGATCGGCCACGTCGAGCAAGCGGTACCTCGGGGAAAGAAAGACGCGCGTATCGATGGACACGGCGAGCGCAAGCATGCCTAGCGTAGCCGAACGGCCCGCAGGCTGTCACGCGCTCGGGGCGCTTCCAGGGTCCTGGAGGGAGGAGGGGGCGGGGGAACGTAGGAGCGCGCGCCACGCGGACGCGCCGCCGCTCAGGCTTCGGGCGAGGTCGAGGAAGCCTTCTTGCGCTTCTTCTGGTCCTTCTTGCTGCTGCCGTTCGCGTGCGACGAGCCGTTCGAGGTCGACACACTCGGGCGGAGCAGGTCGTCGGCCATCTTCGCGGCGCGATCCGTCTTCTCCCAGGAGAAGTCGTCCCGGCCGAAATGCCCGTACGCCGCGGTCTTGCGGTAGATCGGCTTGAGCAGGTCGAGCTGATCGATGATCGCCTTCGGCCGCATGTCGAAGCTCTCGAGGATGTACTTCTCGAGCACCTCGTCGGCGACGCGGCCCGTGCCGAAGGTGTTCACGTGCACGCCGACCGGCTGCGCGACGCCGATCGCGTAGGCGATCTGCACCTCGCAACGCGCCGCGAGCTTCGCCGCGACGACGTTCTTCGCGACGTACCGCGCGTAGTAGCAGGCCGAGCGATCGACCTTCGTCGGGTCCTTGCCGCTGAAGGCGCCGCCGCCGTGCCGGCCCATGCCGCCGTACGTGTCGACGATGATCTTGCGGCCCGTGAGGCCCGCGTCGCCGTAGGGGCCGCCGATGACGAACCGGCCCGTGGGGTTGATGAAGAACTTCGTGTTCTTGTCGACGAGCTTCTGCGGGAGGACCTTGTCGATGACGAGCGTGCGCATCGCCTCGACGATCTCCTTGTGCTTGACGTCCGGCCCGTGCTGCGTCGAGAGCACGACCGCGGCGATGCGCGCGGGGACGTCGTTCTCGTACTCGATCGTCACCTGCGTCTTGCCGTCCGGCCGGAGCCAGTTGACCTTCTTCGACTTGCGGACCTCGGCGAGCTTGCGGGCCATGCGGTGCGCGAACGAGATCGGGGCCGGCATGAGCTCGGGGGTCTCGTCCGTTGCGTACCCGAACATCAGGCCCTGATCCCCTGCACCCTGCTCCTTGAACAGGCCCTCGCCCTCCGTCACGCCGCGCGAGATGTCCGGGCTCTGCTTCTCGATCGCCGTGAGCACCGCGCACGTCTCGTAGTCGAAGCCCATCGACGAGTCCGTGTACCCGATGTCCTTGATCGTGCTGCGGACGACCACGGGCATGTCGACCCACGCGGAGGTCGTGATCTCGCCGGCCACGATCGCCATGCCGGTCTTCACCATCGTCTCGCAAGCGACACGCGCCGTCGGATCCTGCGCGAGGATGCCGTCGAGGATGGCGTCGGAGATCTGGTCGCAAATCTTGTCGGGGTGGCCTTCCGTGACGGACTCGGACGTGAACTGATAACGGCGCATGGATGCTCCTTGGGACGGACGGGGCGTACGCATACGCCGTGGACGATGCACCGTCAACGCGCGGAATAGGACAAAAGCGAAGCGCCGGGCCCTCCGAAGGCGACCCGGCGCACGCGACACTGTCCCTGGAAAATCTATCAGCCGCCCAGCCCCTCGAGCTTGGCGACGAGGTCGGGCGAGAAGGTGCCCTGCGTGAGACGCGAGCGCACCTGCTTGAAGAGGCCTTGCCACTTGGACTTCTGGTCGGCCGTGAGTTCCACGACCGTCATCTTGCCCTTCAGACGAGCGAACGCGGCGTCGTCTTCGCTGCGGATGCGCTTCGTGAGCGCCGCGCTGGCGATCTTGCCCGTGTCCTGGAGGATCGCCTGGAGGTCGGCCGGCAGCCCGTCGAGCTTCTTGCTCGACAGAACGAGCGCGCCAACCGCGAAGCCGGACGCGTCGGCGACGATGGTGTCGAGCTTCGACGCCCACTGGAGCTGTTCGGCGACGAGCGCGGGCGCGACGAGCGCGTTGACGGCGCCCGTGCCGAGGTTCGGCAGGACCTCGGGGATGCCGAGCGGAACGGGCGTCACGCCGCCGATGACCTGGAAAAACACCGGCATCACCGCGTCGTCGCGCCACACGTAGGGCTTCGTGCCCTTGAAGTCTTCGGGCAATCGCACCGCGACGCCCTTCGTGATGAGGTGCGCCTGGCCGACGTCGCCCCAGCCGAGGATGCGGAAGCCAGCGTCCGCCGCGCCCTTCTCGAACTCGGGCCGCATGGTCTCGCGCGCGGCGTCGAGCTTCGCCCACGAGGAGAAGAGGCCCGGCATCTGCAGCGCGAGGATGGGCTTGTGAACCTTGCCGAGACCAACCGCCGTGACCGCGGCGCCGTCGAGCTGGCCGGACTTCATCTTGCCGACCATCGCGCCTTCGTCGCCCTGCTGGCCGTTGTAATAGAAGCGGAGCTCGAGCCGGCCGCCGCTCTTCTCGGCCACCGCCTTCTCCCAAACACTGAACACTTGCCCCCAGGGGCTCGACTTCGGCGCAAGCGTGCCGATCGTGATCACTTCAGCGGCACTCGCATCCTGCGACGCACCGATCCCCGCGAGGACCGTCAGGGCGCCGAGGAGTTTCACCATCGCTCTTCGCAGCATCATGAGAAGCCTCCGTCTCGGTTCTTCCGACCCTCGTACGCGACGTGTCTCGAGGGTTCCTCCTGGCCTGCGCGTGTTCGTATACCGGAGCTCGTCGCTCTCGAACAGACAGGCTCGCCCCGTACGCACGCACGATGCACCGCAGCATCGAGCATCGCGTTCCAGGAAGAGGGCGGCACGGGACAGTGGACGATGGGGCCACGACGTTATTCACGTTGCCGCATCGCGAAAAACCCTGATGATAGCGACCCGATGACCCTGGATGAGATCCGCGCCGTCCTCGAGGCGCAAGGATGGCCGGTCGAGCGGCTCTCCGAGGCCACGCTGCGCAGTCGCTTCCGCAGCAAGGACCGGATTTTTCCGCTGTTCGTACACCTCGAACCTCTCTTCGTGACGTTCGCGGTGATCCCCTACGCGCGTTTGCCCGAGGACCCCGATTCGGCCGAGGCGCTCATGACGCGCCTGCTCAAGCTCAACCGAGAGATCAACCTCGCCAAGTACTCCGTCGACGATGATGGCGACATCATCCTGAGCGTCGAGTACCGCATCGAGCACCTCGACCCGAGCGAGATCCGCGACGCCGTGGACGTGCTCTCGTTCTACGCAGACAAACATCACGAGGACGTGCACAAGCTCTCGGGGCAGTGACGCGTTCGGGACGAACCCGGGCAGGACGAACCGTCACTCGGTGATCGTCTCGGTGCGCGGACGCTCTTCCTTCTTCGCGTCGAGCAGGGCGCGGCGCTCGACACGCACGCGGCGCACTTCTTCGCCGCGCACGATGGTGAGGCGCACGGACGAACCGACATCGCCGCGCAGGAGCGCGCGGATCTCCTTGGCGTCGAGGTCACGCACGTAACGGCCTTCGATCATGACGAGCTCGTCGCCTGGCAAGAGCCCCGCGCGCTCAGCCGCGAGGCCCGGAGACAAGTCACGCACGTAGAGCGCGCCCGTGTCGTTGTCGCGCGAGAGCACGGCGCCGATGGAGCCCTTCGTCTCCGCCGCGCAGGCGAGCCCCACGAACAAGAGCGACACGAGGAGCTGCGCTCGGGCGACGCGCATGCCGGCATCCTAGCGGACGTCATGACGAACGAGCTGCCTTGCAGCAGGGCAGGCGCTTGGATGAGCTTCTGCGCATGCACGCGCGAGGTCTCCTCCTGCTGCGCGTGCCTCGCCGCATGCATGCTCAGCGGGCCGACGATCGACACCGAGCGCAGGCGTGCGCAACGGTGCGTAGAGATTTTCCGAGAGCGAGACGACAGCGCATTCGGCTACGCGCTCCGGTCCCTCCTGCGCTACGTCGTTCCGTCGAATTCGACAAAACCTCGACGTTTCACGCATGTTCGACGGGCGCCGATCTTGCTTGAGCCCGCCGCACATCTCATGGCGATGAAGCCTCGACCTGATGGGTCTTCCCCCTTAGACTGCGCCGCGTCATCTCCCGCGGCGTCGCGGTTCGTCGCTGGATCCCGGCTACGCGGAGAGAACAAGTGAGCACTTCCACGCACCAAAACGGACTCTGGAGCCCGTCGGACATGCGTGCCTCCGAAGAGCACGTCGAGGGAGCCCCCGCACAGATCACCGCCATGCAAGGCGGGTGGATCAAGTTCTTGCTCGGTAGCTTCACCGTGCAGGACGTCATCCTGCTCGTCTACCTCACGGTCGTGCGGCTGCTTCTTGCGGTGCAGCGGCAAGCGACCGCCGATCAGGTGTCGTGCGCCCGGACGACGGAGTTATGCATCGGGGTGATCCTCGGCGCCGTGCTGATCGGCCGCGTGATCCCCGGCATCCCGCCGATCGTCCGGAAGATCGTCTACCGCGTGAGCATCGTCGGCGTGCTCGTGCAGAACTACCTCGTGCTGCGCTGGCTCTTGCCGGTGGTGCGTCCGGACTCGTTGGACGCGACGCTCCTCCGGATCGACGAGGCGATCTTCGGTCGCGAGCCCGCGCTCGTGCTCGAGGCGCTCAACGTGCGGCCCGTGGTCGAGTGGTTCTCGTTCTTCTACTTCAGCTACTTCTTCATCGGCGCGACCTACATGATCGTGGGCCTGTGGCTGACGAAGCCGAGCCGCCGGACGACCGCGTTCGCGATCGGGACGTTGCTCGTCTTCAGCATCGGCCAGCTCGGGTACATGGTGGTGCCCGGCTACGGCCCGCATCAGTACCTGGCCCATCAGTTCAAGGGGCCGATCAACGGCGGGTTTTTCTGGGGCTGCGTCTGGGACACGGTGCAGGCCGGCAGCGCGATGAAGGACATCTTCCCTTCGCTGCACACGGCCGCGCCGACGTGGTTCACGCTGCACGCGCTGCACAACGCGAAGACGGATCGGCGCTGGTTCTGGCCTGCGATCGTGACGGGCTTCTTCGCGGCGAACATCATCTTCTCGACGGTGTTCCTGCGCTGGCACTACGCGATCGACGTCCTCGCGGGCCTGACGCTCGCCTTCACCGTCGGTGCCCTCGCGCCGTGGATCGCGAAGCGCGAAGAGGCGTGGCGCCTCGCGCGAGGTTTCCGCGGCGCGTGGGTCTTCGACTGACGAAGCCGCGAACGACACGCCGCACCGTCGATCATTCGTCGCCCCCCGCCCACCGAAGCCGCACGAGCCCCTCCCCGTACGCGACGAGACGCGCCGCGCAGGCGAGCCGCTGCGAGGGCGGCGCGTCGAAGAGCTCGAGCACCTCGGACTCGTCGGCCTTCGGGGGTGCGAGGAGCGCGGCGCCTTCGAGGACCTCGACGAGGCACGTGCCGCAGCTCGCCGAGCGGCACGAGAACGAGACGGGCGCGCGGCACGCATCGCTGACGTCGACGAGCGCGTCGCCCGGCGCGGCGTCTGCGCCTGCGGCGGGGCCGAGTTCGTTCGCCAGGAACTCCACCCGGATCACGAGGCATCTCTAACGGAAGCCGCGCGCGTCGTCGACTCCGCTGCTCGGGCATTGGCGAGGCCGAGCGGCCGCGATATCCAGGGGCCATGACGCATCACGGGTGGGATGCCTTGATCCTGGGGGGAGGGCCCGGTGGTTCCACGCTCGCCGCGAGCCTCGCGCGGAGAGGCCGGCGGGCGCTCGTGCTGGAGCGCGAGAAGTTCCCGCGGTTTCACATCGGCGAGTCGCTCCTGCCTCGATCGCGTGAGGTTTTCGTCGAGCTCGGCGTGGACGAGGAGCTCGATCGGAGGTTCTTGCGCAAGTACGGCGCGCGTTTCCTCTGCTGCACGACCGGGCGTGAGAGCACGTATCGCTTCGAAGAGAGCTTCGATCCGAAGTTCACGTACGCCTACCAAGTCCCGCGGGCCGAGTTCGATCACGTGCTGCTCGAACAAGCGCGCAAGCTCGGCGCCGAGGTGCGCGAGCAGTGGGAGGCGACGGACGTGCTCTTCGAAGGCAGCCGCGCCGTCGGGGTGCGCGCGAAAAACCTCCTGAACCCTTCCGAGGTGACGGAACTCTTCGCGCCGATCGTCGTCGACGCGACGGGGCGCGACACACTCCTGGCCTCACGCACGCGGCGCAAAGCGAACATCGCGCGGCTCGACAAGACCGCGCTGTTCTCGCACTACCGCGGCACGTTCCGGCCGAGCGGGCAGGACGAAGGGAACATCCAGATCGTGATCTTCGAACACGGCTGGTTCTGGTTCATCCCGTTCCGCGGCGACGTGACGAGCGTGGGCGTGGTCGTGTCGTCCGAGTGGATCCGGCAGAAGCAAAAAGGCGAATCGCTGGATTCATTTTACGATCGTACGTTCGCGCAATCGGCGACGGCGCGCGAGATCCTCGGAGGCGCGACGCGGCTGCGGCCCGTGGGCGCGCTGGCGGACTTTTCGTACCGGATCGATCAGCTCGCGGGCGACGGGTGGCTCTTCGTCGGCGATGCCGGCGGCTTCCTCGATCCGCTGTTCTCGACGGGCGCGCACCTGGCCATCAAGGGCGCCGCGCTCGCGGCCGAGGCGATCGATCACGCGCTCACGACGGGCGACGTGTCACGCGCGGCGTTCGCCACGTACGAGGCGAACGTGCGCTACGCGGTCGATCTGTTCCTGGGCGTCGTGCAGAGCTTCTACGCGGGGCAGTTCCGCGAGACGTTGTTCGAGCCGAACCAGCGGCCGACGATCCGCAAGCTCATCACGTCGATCCTCTCGGGCGACGTGTTCCACGTGGAGCGCCGTCCGCCGTGGGCCTCGTTCCTCCGCGAGCACTACCCGGCCGAAGTGCCCACGTTCGTCTGAACACGCGCTACTTCGTGGGCACCGTCGCGAGGTTTTCCTTGCACGTCGCGGCGAGCCCTTCCTTGCCGCCAGGCGCTTGCGCGGCCTCACGCCACGCTTGGCGCATCGCCTTGAAGCCAGGTTCACGCGCGGCGCGCGCCTCCTCGGGCAAACCATCGAGGAAGGCTTCCATCTTCTTCACGTACGCGTCGCACTCGGCGACGCCGATCGCGCCCTCGGATGTCGCGGCGGTCCCCTCGCCCTCGCTGCCCTTCTTGCAGCCGAACATCGTCAGAGAAACCGCAAAGACCACCGCGATCGTCTCACGCCGCATCTCGAAACGTCTCCGTGGGAAGCCGGCGGGCATCCTGCCACACGAGGGCAGGACGGGGACAGTTCGTCGCGACTCCGCGCGGGCGCTACGCGCGGACGAGTAGGATCGCGTGCTCTTGGCGCGGACGTGAGGCGAAGGCGCTGCGCGTGGGCACGTGGAAGTGCGGGCGCGGCTGCGAGGCGACGGTGTCCACGCGAAGGCGCGCGCGCGGCGCGACGCGGCGGATCACGTCGACGGAGTAGACGGGGCGGCCCGCGACGACGCTGTCGGCGAGGAGGAGGATCGCTGACGCCTCAGGGCGCATGACGCGGCCGAGCGCGGCGAGCGTGTCGCCGATCTCGCGCTCCCAGCGGGCCACGCCTTCCTCGGGGCCCATGGGATCGAGCCGGCGACGCGCGCCGATCTCGGCACGCTCGAAGCGCTCGGGGCGAAGGCGAAGCCAACGAAGGCGCGCCTCGTGGTGCGCGAGGTAGTCGTAGACGCCCGGGTACGGCGGCGACGTGACGACGAGATCCACGGAGCGATCGTCGATGCCGTCGAGGCGACGCGCGTCGCCTTCGAGAACACGCGCGGGCGGCGCGGCAGCGAGGCGCGCAGAAGCCTCGGCGCGACGCGCGACGAGCTCCTCGGCCTTGCGCACGAAGAGGCGCGCGGCGTAGCCGGAGGCGATACGTCGTTCGAGCTCGCGCTCGGAGGTGTCGGAGGTGCGGCGGCTCAGCTTCGTGAGCATCGACGAAAGCACGAGCTCGAGCTCGCCGCGCACGGCGGGCTCTTCGATGCGATCGATCCCGGCACGCACGCCGTCGAGCTCGAGGAGGACGTGTCGATCGAAGAGGGCGAGATCCTCGGGGCCGTACCGACGCGTGGGTCCGCTCTTCGCCTTGCGGCGTTCGTCCGCGAAGAGCGCGACGGCGCGTGCGGCTTCGACGAACGCGGCGCGATCGGCCTCCGTGGTGTCGCGCAGCTTGAGCGCGGCGAGGCGCACGGCGAGCGGGTTCGCGTCGACGCCGATCGCCTTTCGACCGACGAGCCGCGCTTCGACGAGCACCGTGCCGCTGCCGCAGAACGGATCGAGCACGGCGTTTCCGGGGCGCGAGAAGGACTCGACGAGCCGCTGCGCGGTGACCGGGTGCATGCGCGCCGGGTAGCTGTGGAAGCCGTGCACGTGTGCACGCGCGGCTTCCTCGGCGACCTCGGACGGGGGCACGTCGAGGGCTCTGACGAGCGCCGCGCCACGCGTGAAATCTCCCTCGACCTTGGTCTCTCCGCCGACGTGGGAGAGCGCGCGCCGCACGTTGGGCTTCGTCGGCTCGCGGACCGTCGCCGGCTCGCGGGGCTTCGTTCGCTCGTCGGGCCTCGTTTGCTCGCGGGGCCTCGTTCGCTCGTCGAGCCTCGTTTGCTCTCGGGGCCGCGTTCGTTCGCCGAGCGTATTTCGCTCGCCGGGCTTCGTCTTCGTTCGCTCGCGCATCACACCTTCTCGCGCGTAACGCCGGGCGCTCGCGCCTCGGCCTCCGCCTCGGCTTCAGCCTCCGCTTCGATCGCCGCGAGATCGGGTTTGTCTGGGGAGGCGTCGATCCGCATCCGCGTGAGGCTCCCGTCGTTCCGGACGATCTCGTGCGCTTCGAGCAACGCGAGCAGCTCCTCGGCCTGCGGCTCCGCGATGGGGAGCGCTTCGGCGAGGGCGCGCGCCGTGACGGGTCCCTTGATCTGCGCGGCCACGTCCGCCGCCACCGAGAGCCACGCCTCGTCGAGCGCAGGCTCGATCTCCTTGCCTTGCGCCCGGGAGCGCGCGAGGAACCAGGCGATGAGCCCCGCGAGCGGGCCGGCCGAAAGCAAGCTCGCGAGGAAAAACCCGAGGCCCGGGTTCACCACGCCGATGACGCCGAGCAGGCCGTAGATCGCGAGGATGCCGATCGTCCCCGCGAGCGCGACGCCCGTGAACGCAGCCGCCGCGCGGTTCTTCGCGCGCCTCTTTCGCGCGAGCTCGGCGCGCTGCAGCGGCGTGACCTCCTTGCCGCTCCGCCGCATCTTCCTCGTGTCGAGCGGCACGCGCGGGCCGCCGCAGACGTCGCAGCGGAACCGGAGCTCCGCGTCACGCGTCGCTCCGGACGTGGCCCCGCAATGCGGACAAGCCTCCATGCGTTGCGAGGTCCCGCAGCGCGGACAAACCGCGGCCCCCGCGGGGACGCCCGTGCCGCAAGCGACGCAGCGACATTCGGCCGATCCGGCCGTCATGGCGCCACGCGGGCGATCCGTCCGCGCCTCGCCCTCGCGCCCTTCGGAGCCTGCATGATGAACACGGTCGCGTGCATCATGGGCGCATCTAATCCGGGGCCGGTCCCACGGCCAGAGGAGAGCGCACCGATCGACGCTGCGGGGTCGACGGACGGGGACGGGCGCCCGGCCGGGACGGCTCGGCTCGCTTCACGGCGAGGCGGGGACGTGCCAACATGCAGGACATGCGGGGACGGTGGACCCGGACGGGCCGGAACGCTGCAGCGTGGAGCGTGGCCGCCGGTTATGCGCTCCTCGCGTGCCTCGCGACCGCCCTCGCGCTGGCGCTCCGGGACGGCGCGCCCTGGATGTACCCGGACCCGTGGCTCGGCCTGACGCCGCTCGTCGGGACGCTCGCGAGCGCCCTCTCCGGCATCATCCTCGCCACGATCCTGGTGGCCACGACGCGCTTCGCGGTCGGTCGCTTCGCCTGGGCCAGGCGCCTGCACGGCGAGCTTCGTCCGGTCGCGAAGGATCTTTCCGTCGGGCAGATCCTCATCCTCGCGGGCCTGTCGAGCCTCGGCGAGGAGATCCTGTTTCGCGGGCTGCTCACGCCGGTGATCGGCGTGCTCGGCTCGGGCGTGCTCTTCGGCCTCTTGCATCAGATGCGCGGGCCGAGCCGCTGGGTCTGGACGACGTGGGCGACGGCCGTGGGCCTCATCCTCGGGGCGATCTTCGCGGCCACGGGCTCGCTGCTCGGGCCGCTGCTCGCGCACGCGATCGTGAACGCGGTGAACCTCGGGTACCTGCGTGATCACGATCCCGGAAACGATCCCGAGCAGAACCTCGCCTGAGCCGAAGCCCCGCGCGCGGCAAACACGCTCAGCGCTTCTTGTCGTTGACCGGGCCCGTCTGCGGATGCCGCGGCGGGAGCGGCGGCGGCGCCGGACGCACGCCGCTTTCGGTGAGATCGGGCCGCGTCTGCACGGCTTGACGCGGCGGCGGCGTGGGCGAGCGCGGCATGGGGCCGGCGCCCGGGTTCGGCAGCGGCGGCGGCGTGCTCTTCGAATGCGTGCCCGGGGCCGGCGGGCGCGCCGCGGGCGCGGGGCCGGGGAACGACGGGCGCGTGTACTCGCCGCTCGTGCGGGAAGGCGCGAGGGGTTGTCGCGGCGGCGGTCCCGGAAGCCGGTTCGCCCCGCCCGGCGCGCGGGGCGGTGGTCCGGGCAAACCCCCCGCGGTCCGCGTGGGCACGGGCTGACGCGGCGGCGGACCGGGCAAACCCGCAGACACCGCAGGTCGGGCGGCCGGCGTGTGGCGCGGCGGCGGCGCGCCCGGCGAGCGCGGCGCCATGACGCCCGGACGAACCGGACCTCCCGCTCCGTACGTTCCGGCCGGCCGCATCGGCCCTGCGTTCGCGGGCGCGGGGCGCGCGCCGGCTTGCCTCGGCGCGTTGCCCCAGTTCGGTCGATAGGCCGGCGCGCCTTCGAGGTCTTCCTCTTCGAGCTGGTACTCGGACGCGGGCGACTCGTCGACCTCGTCGAACGCTTCTGCGGAGAGCTCGGTGAGCTGCTCCGGCTCCTCGACGAGCTGCGCTTCGTCACCGTATGCAGACTCGGGGACGAGCTCCTGCGAGCCCGGCGCGGCCTCCGCGCGGTTCGCGCTCTGCGGCGGCGCCACGGGCTCGTCCATGCCGAAGTCGGCCCAGTCGTAGTAGGCCTTCCGATCGGTCTCGTCGTCTTGCGCGGGCGCGGCTGCAGCGGGCGCGCGTGCTGCTTGGATCGGCTTCGCGGGCTCGGCGATCGCCTTCGACGACGGAGGCCCGAGGTCGGTGCGCCGCGACGGAGGCCCGCCCATCGAGGGCGCGGCGAGGCGCGTGGAGGGCGCGGCCTTGCTCGATCGAGGTTGCTCGCCGTTGTGGATGCTCTCGTCTTCGAGGCGCACGGCTTCGAGCAAGAGGTGCCCGATCGGCTGCGCGTTGCCGGTCGGCGGGCGATCGGGCTGCGGGACGAACGAGAACCGACCGACCTTCCAGCCGAGGATGTTGCGCAGGATCGTGATCGCGTCGGTCGTCGTGCCGCCGATGGTCCCGGTCACGACGAAGCCGGTGGCGACGTCGAGCTGCACCTTGCGCTTCTTGCTGATGACCTCGACGACACCCGTGCGCCGCTCGAGCTCGAGCACCGTAAGCACGGTGGCGATCGACATCTGACTCAGATCGCCCTGGATCGCCGTCGTTTCGGTCGAGGACGAAGGCGGGACGGAGACGAGCGAGTCGCGCCGCTTGCGCAACCGCCACGCCATCTGCACGAGCGCGCCAACCTGCGCGACGACCTCGTCGACGCGAAACGGCTTCGTCATGTACGCATCGGCGCCGACGTGAAACCCTTCGAGTCGCGCCTCTTGATCGTCGAGGGCGGAGAGGAAAAGGAAGGGCGTCACCGACACGCGCGAGGGCTGCGTGCGGACGTTCCGCGCGACCCAGTAGCCGTCGTTGTCCGGCAGATCGATGTCGCAGATGATGCAGTCCGGCTCGCGATCGCAGGCCGTATCGAGCCCTGCTTGCGCGGTGTTGCAGACGATGACGTCGTAGCCTGCGTCACGGATCGCGCCCGAGAGCAGGCTGCTGACCCACTCG
Source organism: Polyangium sorediatum (assembly GCF_029946465.1). Taxonomy (NCBI): domain Bacteria; kingdom Pseudomonadati; phylum Myxococcota; order Polyangiales; family Polyangiaceae; genus Polyangium; species Polyangium sorediatum. Next base: position 4,264 of record NZ_JARZHI010000027.1, on the reverse strand, counting down.
TCGTCTTCGATCACGAGCACGAGCCCTCGGGGCATTGGCGAAACCGTATCACGTGCGCTCGCCGAGGGGCCAAGTGGCAAGGGGCCCGCCCGGTCGGTTTCGTCCCCGGGGGGCGTGGGGGCCCTCGCGTCTCGGCCCGCCCGCCCGGAGGGATTCGGCCGCGCGCGCACGGCTTTTCGGCGCTAAGCTGGGCCTCGTGACGAAAGGAACGCGGATCGTGGTCGCCATGAGCGGCGGAGTCGACTCCTCCGTGGCGGCCGCGCGCCTCTGCGACGCCGGCTATGACGTCATCGGGGTGACACTGCACCTCTGGGATTACCCCGACGACCGGAGCGAGCGGGGTCGTTGCTGCGCGCCCGAGGACCAACACGACGCGCGGCGGGCGGCGGATCACCTGGGCATCCCGCACTACACGTTCGACCGCCGGGAGCTCTTCCGCGCGCACGTGGTCGATCCGTTCGTCGACGCGTACCTCGACGGCGAGACGCCGAGCCCCTGCGTGGCCTGCAACCGCTCGGTGAAGATGCGCGAGCTCTTCCCGCTGGCGGAGCGGCTCGGCGCGTCGTTCATCGCGACCGGTCACTACGCGCGTACGGAGGTCGGCGAGGACGGACGCGCGCGCCTGTATCGAGGCAAGGATCGCGTCAAGGATCAGAGCTACTTCCTGCACATGCTGCGCGAGGACGAGCTGCGGAAGCTCGTCCTGCCGCTCGGGGACGCGACGAAGGAAGAGGTGCGCGCCGAGGCGCACGCGCGGCGGATCCCGCGCGCGGACAAGGGCGAGAGCCAGGAGCTTTGTTTCGTCCCCGCGGGCGGCTACGGCGCGTTCGTCGAGAACCGCGCGGGGCGCGAGCGGGTTCGGCCCGGCCCGATCGTCGACGATCGAGGGCGCACGGTGGGGCACCACGAGGGCGTGCATCGGTTCACGATCGGCCAGCGCAAGGGCATCGGCGTGGCGCTCGGTCGGCCCGCGTTCGTCGTGGGGATCGACGCGGAGTCGGGCGCGGTGCGTCTCGGCGGCGAGGACGCGCTGCTCGCGACGGGCGCGCTGCTCGAAGCGGGCGCATGGAGCGACGACGTGACGTTCCCGCTCGAAGCCGACGTGCGGGTGCGCGCGCGTCATGAAGGAGAACGCGCGACGATCGAGCGCGTGCAGGATCCGGAGCGAGGCGAAGTGCTCGTCGCGCGCTTCCGCACGCCGGTGAAGGCGGTCTCGCCCGGTCAGATCGCGGTGGCGTACGACGGCGATCGGGTCTGCGGCGGGGCCGCGATCAAGTCCGCGATCCACGCAGGCGCGGGAGGCGCTGCGTGAGCGCGCGGCTCTGCCTCGTCGTCGCGTCGCTGCTCGCGCTCGGCGCGATGGGCTGCTCGCTCGGGCAGGGCGAAGGCGAGGTCAAGAGCGACGCGCTCGTGGCGAAGGATTGCTGGTTCGACGCGTACGATCTGCGCCCCGACTTCTTCGCGGCGGTGCCGTACCGCTCGACGCTCCAGATGCGCGTGCAGCGCGGGACGGATCTGCAAGAGGTCTCCGACGGGCTCGCGGTCCTGATCGAGGACGTGGGCAAGGTCCGAGAGGAGCTGCTCGGCAAGCCCCTCGACGTGACGCTCTCGCCGGGCGTCTTGCCTCCCGGCTCCGATTTCCCGACCCCGCCGCCCGAGGATCAGCCGGCGATCCACGTCTCGCTCTACCTTCAGCGCTCCTGCCACAACCAGAACGTGATCCTCTACGCAGTGGATGGCTCGGTCACGTTTCATTCGCTGTTCAGCGGTGATCCGAACGAGGCCGAGGCCGCGGAGAAGTACACCGACGCCGAGTTCGACGTGTGGATGGGTGATCCGCGCGACGCTCCCGTGGACGCGCCCGCCAACGAGATCCCGAAGGAACTGCAATCGCGTGTGACGGGTTTCTTCCGCTTCTACTTCGAGCGAGGCCAGCCCGGTCAGCCCTTTCCCTGAAGTTCGAGGCGCTTCGTAGGGTCCCTACACACGTCCTCGGAGGGCATGCTCACCCGCTGAACATCCGGAAGCGTCCACGCGCTCTCTCCCGCGCATGGAAAGTGGAATCGTTTTCGCGGTAGGATTCAATCAACGCGTCATGGCTCAACCTCCGCCTCGACCCGCTGCTTCGCGACCGGGCGGTCCGGCACCGGCAAACACCAGGAGCGCGCCCGCCTCCTCGTCCGGTCCCCGCCCGAAAGAACCCGAGAAGCAGCAGCCTGGGACCTTCTTCCTCGGACGATACCGCGTCGTCGACGAGATCGGCGTCGGAGGCATGGCGAGCGTGCATCTGGCGCGCATGGACGGCCCCGGTGGCTTCCAGAAGTGGGTCGCGATCAAGCGCATCCACCCGCACCTCGTCGAAGACGATCAGTTCGTCGACATGTTCCTCGACGAAGCCCGCATCGCGGCCGGGATCAACCACGCGAACGTCGCGCAGGTCTTCGATCTCGGCAAAGACGACAACACGTACTGGATCGCGATGGAGTACCTCCACGGCGAACCGCTGCGCGAGGTCATGCGGCGGGCCGAGGAGAAGCGGATGAACATCAGCCCCGAGCTCGCGGCGCGCATCTGCGCGGACGCGGCCGAGGGCCTCCACGCGGCGCACGAGCTACGCGGCAAGAACGGGCAGCTCCTCGGGCTCGTCCACCGCGACGTGACGCCGCACAACCTGTTCGTCACGTACGACGGCTACACGAAGGTCGTCGATTTCGGCATCGCGAAGGTCGCCGACCGGCTCGCGTCGACCCGCGCCGGCACGCTCAAGGGCAAACTCGCGTACATGTCGCCCGAGCAGGTGCGCGGCGCGGACGTCGATCGCACGACGGACATCTTCGCGCTCGGCGTCGTGCTCTGGGAGCTCACGACGAACCAGCGGCTCTTCCGCATGGACACCGATCTCGACACGCTCGAGAAGGTGCAGGCCTGCGTGGTGCCGCTGCCCTCGACGATCGTGCGCGGCTATCCGCAAGGCCTCGAAGCGGTCGTCATGAAGGCGCTCGCGAAGAACAAGAAGGACCGCTACCAGACGGCCCGCGAGTTCTCCCGCGCCCTGCAGGTCTACCTGAACCAGAGCGGAGCGTTCGTCGGTCCCGAGGAGGTCGCGCAGTTCGTCCGACACGTGTTCACCGATCGCATCGCCAAACGCGAGGCGCACCTCGCGTGGGCCGCCGAGGTGACGTCGACGGTGAACGTCGATCAGCTCCGCGCGCAGGGCGGCCTGAATGACGATTCGCTGCTCGAAGACGACGACGACGACGATCGTCGCGGCCGCGCGAGCGGGACGGCGCCCTCGAAGTCGGCGGCGCAGCCGATCGCGAACCGCGCGCCCGCCGCGATGCCCCCGCCCGAGGATCGATCGTCCGCGTCGCAGCAGATGGCCGCCACGTCGCTCATGGATGACGACGAGGACGTGCCGACCACGGTCGCGACGCGTGATCACCTGGAGAAGGCCGCGGGCGGGCCGCTGCCGAGCGCAGGTCGTCCTTCGACGCCGCAGGGGCAGCACAGGCCTCAGCTCACGACGCCGCTCCCCGCCGCGGGCATGCCCGGGCCGGGGCACAACGAGCGCACCGCGGCGCTGCCGAACGGCGGATATCCCGGCGACGCCGACGATCTCAACGCGACGATCGCGCTCCCGGCGAACGCGAAGATGCCGGATCCCGGGCCGCCGCGGCAAGGGTTTGGCGCGCCGCAACAGCCGAGCTTCGGCGGGTATCCCGCGCCGCAGCAGCCGAGCTTCAACGGCGGCATGGCGCCGCAGCAGCCGGGCTTCGGCTTCGGCCAGCAGCCGCCGCAGCCGCAGTACGGACAGCAGCCCGGCTACCAGCACCCGATCAGCAACCCGAACCCGCAGATCCCGCAGCAGTACGGCCAGCGCGTGGCGCAGTCGCAGATCGAGACCGCGATGTCGCTGCCGCGCCCCGATCCCGCCGCGCTCTGGATGGCGCAGCAGGAAGCGGCTCGTCAGCAAGGCGGGCCGAAGCGCAACACGGGCGTGTTCGTGCTGGTCGTCGCGCTCGTCGCGCTCAGCGTGATCGGCATCGGCGTGCTCGTGTATTTCAAGCTGAAGCAGCCGCAGGAGACGTCGCAGCCGGCGGCCCCGGCCGTGCCCGAAGCGCCGCCGATCCCGAGCACGGTCGCCGTGCCCGCGCCTGCGCCCGCACCTGCGCCCGCGCCCGCGCCGACCGAAACGGCCGCGGCTGCGCCGACGGATACGGCCGCGCCTGCGGCCGCGCCGAGCCCTGGACCCGGGACCGCGCCC
>NZ_JARZHI010000026.1:0-139902 GCF_029946465.1 Polyangium sorediatum | reverse complement strand
CGCCCGCGCTCGTGGCGCAGTGGGCGACGGGCCGGAGGGTGCTGAACTCCTATGGCCCTACCGAGTTTAGCATCTTCGGGGCGCAAGCGTATTTTGATGCAGAACGTCCGGAGAATTTTTCGATCGGCCGACCGATTCACGGGGTGCAGATCCACGTGCTCGATGGGGCGAAGCGGCCCGTGCCGATCGGAATGGCCGGGGAGATCCACCTCGCGGGGGTGGGCCTCGCGCGTGGTTATCTGAATCGCCCCGGCATGACGGCGGAGCGGTTTGTCCCGGATCCCTTCTCGAAGGAGCCTGGCGCCCGGATGTATTGCACCGGGGACCTCGCGCGATGGAACGAGGACGGGGAGCTTGAGTTCTTGGGTCGCGCCGATCACCAGGTGAAGATTCGAGGGTTCCGCGTAGAGGTCGGCGAAATCGAAGCTGCGCTTTCCTCGCACACCGCGGTGGGATCGTGCGTCGTCGTGGCGCGTGAAGACGCGCCGGGAGACAAGCGGCTGGTCGCCTACGTGGTGGGGAGGGAAGGCGCGCCAACGGCGGATGCTCTGCGTGAGCACCTGCGAAGCAGGCTGCCCGAGTACATGATTCCATCGGCATTCGTCTTCCTCGACGCGCTGCCGCTTTCGCCGAACGGCAAGGTGGACCGCAAAGCGCTGCCATCGCCCGAGGCGACGCGCGGCGAGGCGGAGCCCTCCTACGTGGCGCCGCGGACCGAGACGGAGCGCGCGCTCGTGGCCCTATGGGAAGAGCTGCTCGAAGTGCGGCCCATCGGCGCGCATGACGACTTCTTCCTGCTCGGCGGCCACTCGCTTTTGGCGGTGCGCCTCGTGTCCGCGGTGAAAGCGCGGCTCGGGCTTGGGCTGACCGTGGCGACGCTGTTTCAGCAATCGACGTTGACGGCCCTGGCGGCGTCGCTGGACGAAATGGCGAAGCGCGCGGCGCCCGTGGCGACCCTCTCCCCCGCCCCGCGCGGCGCGGCCGATCCTGCGTACGCCGGCCTCTCGGGGACCGAGCGGCGCATGTGGTTCCTCGACAAACTATCGCCCGAGGCGCTGTCGTACCAGGTCCCGCAGATGTTCGTCATTCGAGGTGCGCTCTCGGAGCGGTCGTTGCGCGAGAGCGTTGTGTTGCTCGCGGAGCGGCAGGAGATCTTGCGTACGACGTATCCCGAGGTGGACGGCGTGCCGAGGCGGGTGGTGGCGCAAAGGATATCGATTCCGGTGCGCGTGGAGGACGTCTCGGCGCTGCCCGAAGCTGCGCGGGAAGCCGCCCTGCGCGCTCTCCTGGAAACCGAGATCGGGGTGCGTTTCGATCTCGGAGCAGGACCGCTGATGCGGGTGGTCGTGGTGAGCGTGTCGTCCACGCAGCATGTCGTGCTGGTCCTGCAGCACCACATCATCACGGACGAATGGTCGAGCGGCGTGCTGCTCTCCGAGCTCTCGCGCCTGTACGAGGCGTGCTGCCGCGGCGATGCGGCGAGTCTGCCGGCGCTGGCGTACCAATTCGCCGATTACGCCCGGGCGGAGCAGGATGCGCTGACGGGAGGTGGGTTCGGGGCCTCGCGTGCGTACTGGAAGGGCAAACTTGCGGGCGTGCCGCGGCTCCAGTTGCCGACTCTTCGGCCCGCCTCGGAGGGCGGCCCCGGCCCCGAAGCGAGCGTGAAGGTCCGCATTCCAGCGCATGCGAGCAGCGCGCTGCATGCGCTGGCGCGTGACCACGGATGTACGGCGTTCATGGCGTGGTATGCGGTCCTGACTGCGGTGCTGTCGCGCTACAGCGGCCAGAAGGACTTCGGGCTGGGCGCGGTGATTGCGAACCGCGAGGTGCCTGGCACGGCCGACCTCCTGGGCTTCTTCACGAACACGGTCGTGCTGCGGACCGACCTCTCGGAGAACCCGACGTTTGGCGAGCTGCTTTCGATGGCGAGGCGCACGTCCGTGGACGTCCACGAGCATCAGGCATTGCCATTCGACGTGGTGGTGCAGGACCAGGGATTGTCCAGGCACGGCGATGAAAATCCACTGTATGACGTGCTCCTCTTCGAAGTGTCGGCGCCGCACACCGGGGTCGCGGCGGGGTGGTCGCCATTTCTCGATGTAGTGTCACCCGGTGTGACAACCGCGAAAAACGCGCTGGTGTTCGCCGTGGTACGTGACGCGGAAGGGACCAGCATCCACCTGGCCTATGACACGACACGCGTGGACGATGCCGCGGCGAGGCGGCTGGGCGAGCACCTTGGTGCCTTGCTCCTCGACGCGGTGGCGCACCCTGACAAACCCCTGTCCGAACTCTCCTTCCTGACCGAGGCGGAGCACGGGCAACTCGCTGCCTGGAACGATACGGCGGCCACGTATCCCAAGGGCAAGTGCATCCACGACCTCTTCGAGGAGCAGGCCGCACGAACACCTGACGCGGTGGCATTGGTATTCGCTGAGCGAGAGCTCACCTACCGCGAGCTCGACCAGCGCTCGAATCAGCTGGCCCACTATTTGCGCGCGCTGGGCGTGGGCCCGGAGGTGCTGGTGGGGCTATGCATCGAGCGTTCGCTGGAGATGGTGGTGGGGCTGCTCGGCATTCTCAAGGCGGGCGGCGCGTACGTGCCGCTCGACCCCGGTTATCCGCGAGAGCGGCTGGCCTACATGCTGACGGACGCGCGGCCCGCGGTGCTGCTCACCCAGGAGCGCTTGCAGGACAGGTTGCCTGCGCACGAGGCCGTGACCGTGCATCTCGATGCGAGCGCGTCGCCTTGGCAGGAGCAACCGCTCACGTGTCCCGGCGCCCAGGTAGGGCCGGACAACGCGGTTTACGTCATCTACACGTCGGGCTCGACGGGGAGGCCCAAAGGCGTCCAGGTTCTGCACGGCGCGCTGACGAACCTGCTGCACGATTTCGCCGAAACGATGGGGGCTGGGTCCCAGGACGCAATGCTGGCCGTCACGTCGCTGTCCTTCGATATCGCCGGGCTGGAGCTGTTCATGCCCTTGCTCCGGGGAGCCTCGGTCCACCTCGCGTCGCAGGAAGACGCGAGCCATGGGGAGGCGCTGGTGAGAGCCCTGGAGCGCGCGACGATGATGCAGGCGACGCCTGCGACATGGCGCATGGTCCTCGACGCAGGCTGGGAGGGGGGAAGGCCCCTGCAGGTGCTGTGCGGGGGAGAAGCAATGACGCCGGATCTCGCGGCCAAACTCGCACGCCGGGCATCCACGGTCAAGAATGTCTATGGGCCGACGGAGACGACGATCTGGTCTGCGCAATATCGCGTCGACGCTGAGCAGAGCAATGTCCGGATCGGCCGAGGTATCGCAAACACGCAGCTCCACGTGGTCGATCGAAACCTGATGCAGGTCCCGGTGGGCATTCCTGGGGAGCTGTACATCGCGGGAGACGGGCTCGCACGCGGCTATCGGGGGCGCCCCGGACTGACAGCGGAGCGCTTCGTCCCCGACCCGTTCTCGAACGTGCCCGGGGCGCGGATGTACCGCACGGGTGATCTCGCCCGATGGGACGCGAATGGAGAGCTGGAGTTCCTCGGGCGCATCGATCACCAGGTGAAGATCCGAGGCTTCCGCATCGAGCTTGGCGAAATCGAGGCGGTGCTGTCGTCCCACCCGGCGGTGCGAGCGTGCGCTGTGGTCGCATGGGAGTACACGCCCGGCGACAAGCGGCTGGTCGCGTATGTGGTGGCCGGCGAAGGCGAATGTACCGAGGGCACGCTGCGCGAGCACCTTCAGGCGTCGCTGCCCGCGTACATGGTCCCTTCTGTATTCGTGCGGCTGCCGGCGCTGCCGCTGAATCCCAGCGGCAAGGTGGACCGCAAGGCGCTGCCGGCACCAGAGATGACGCGTAGCGCGGTGGAGACCTCGTACGTGGCGCCGCGGACCGAGACGGAGCGCGCGCTCGCCGAGCTGTGGTCGCAGGTGTTGCAATTCTCGCCCGTCGGGATCCACGATAACTTCTTCACGCTCGGAGGGGACTCGATCCTCGCGATTCAGGTGATAGGTCGCGCCAAACGAGCCGGCCTCCACTTGACCGTGCGCGACCTGTTCACGCACCAGACGGTGGCGCAGCTCGCGCAGGCTGTGCGTAGAGAAAGCGCGGTCCTCGCGGAGCAGGGCGCCGTGGCCGGGACGGTCCCGCTGACGCCGATCCAGCATTGGTTCCTGGATAGAGATCCCGTGGACGCTCATCATTTCAGTCCGGCGATGTCATGGACGCCGCCTCCCGCGCTGTCGCAGGAGATTGCCGCAGAGGCGCTGCGGATCCTCGCGAAGCAGCACGACGCATTGCGGCTCCGTTATCGTCGCACCGACACCGGCTGGGTGCAGGAGCACGAGGCGGCGGCGACCCCGGTACTCGAGCGGGTGGACCTGTCATCGATAGAGCCCTCCGCCCGTGATGCCGCCGTGAAGAAGGCAGCGGAGGTCCTGCAACGGGGCATGAACCTGTCCAGCGGCCCGATCTTCCGCGCAGCGTGGCTGGATATCGGCGAAGGCGGGACGCGGCTGCTCCTCGCCATGCACCACCTCATCACGGACATCGTGTCATGGCGCATCGTGTGCGAGGACGTGGAGCGCACCTGCGATATGCTGATCGCTGGGCGAATTCCGGATCTCGGACCCAAGACGACATCCCTTCGCCAGTGGTCCGAGCGATTGCATGCGTTTGTCGGGGACGGCGGCCTGTCGGAGCAGCTCGGGTACTGGCAGGCGCAATGCGCCGGCGGCGTGACGCCGAGCGCGCGGAGTCGCGACGGCGCGGCGGGCACATTCGGCGAGAGCCGTACCCTGGAGGTGGAGTTGCCTCCGGCAGAGACCCGTGCGCTCCTCCACGACGTGGGATCGGTTGGTGGAACGGAAATCCATGCGGTCCTGCTATCGGCGCTCGCAGAGGGATTGAGCGCGTTCTCTGGGACGGATACGGTCTGCGTGGCACTGCAGCATCATGGTCGCGAGCCCGTGGTGGAGGACGTCGACGTATCCCGCACCGTGGGGTGGTTCTCGTCGCTGTTCCCGCTCTCGCTGGACGTGCCTCCGGGGGAGGATCCTGCTGAGCTGCTGAATGGCGTGAAGGAACAGCTCCGGTCGGTGCCGGGGCGGGGCGTGGGATATGGATGGCTGCGGTATGCGCACCCGGATGAGGCCGTACGCGCGTCGCTCACCGTGCCAATGCCGGTGCTGTTCAATTATGTCGGGCAACATGAGGCAGGCTCGACCTGGGACTTCGCGGGGACGGAGCACACGAGCACGAGCCCGAACATGGCGTTGTTTCACGAGCTCGCATTGAGTTGCATCGTGATGCACGGGCGCCTGCGGCTCACGTGGGGCTACAGCCCCGCGATGTACGAAACATCGACGGTGGAGAGGATTGCGGAAAGGGTCCTCTCGTCGCTGCGACGCCTCATCGCACACTGCACCTCGCGCGACGCATTCGGGGAGACGCCTTCGAGTTCCTCGACCGCACGCGAGGAGGGGGCCTCCACGCATGTGGAAGCTCGCTCGATTGCGAGGCAGCCATGTACGTCCTAGACCTTCTCCTCGAAGAGGCGAAAGGGCAGCGGGCTTCCCTCCTGGCCGTCGCGACGATGGGGGGGATCGCGAACGCGCTCCTCCTCGTTGGCGCCAATGTCCTCGCCGGGGCCCCGGAGTGGGCGGACATGCGGGCGCTTTTCCTGTTCGGGTTGACGATGGCCACCTACGTGCTCGGTGCTCGAGCAACGTACCACCGGACGACGTCCCTCGTCGAAGCTCTGCTCCACCGCATAAGAACGAGGATCGCCGAGAAGATCGAGCGAACGGAGCTCGAGGGGCTCGAGCGCGTCGGGACCGCAGAGATTTTCGATCGCGTCACGGAGAACATGTCCGTCGTGTCGGAGCAAGGGTGGGTGCTCGGGAGCTTCCTGCAGGCGCTCTTCGTCCTCGTGTTCGGGCTCGTTTACATTGCGTGGATCTCGTTGCCAGCCTTTGCGCTGATCGCGCTCATGTTGGTGTTCGGTTTCTTCATCGTTCAATACAGATTCGACGAGGTCGTCCCTGTGCTGCGCCAGATGGGGCAGCTACGGCTCGAGCTCTTTGATAGGGTTATGGATCTGCTGAAGGGCTTCAAAGAAGCCAAATTCAGCCGCCGACGTGGGCGTGAGATCCACGACGATATCGTGACGATGGCCGAGTCCCTCCGCACCGGCGCCGTGAGGACGGCCGAGGGGCTCAGCGGCGTCTTGGTCATGCCCAACTGCGTCCTGTACATCCTGCTGGGGGCGGTCATTTTCACCCTGCCCAGGTACAGCGGCGTGGATGTTCCGACCATGGCCAGCCTGGTCACGTGCACCGCGTTCGTATGGGGCCCCTTCACCAGCGTGGCCGGCGGGCTCAATGCGGTGTTCCGCTCCAGCGTCGCATTCGAACAGATCCGGGCGCTGGAGGGGAAGCTCGATGAGGCAGTTCAGCGAGCGGCAGTCCAGAAGCCGGAGGATCCGTGGAACGGTCGCATGGGCACGCTCTCGACACGCGATATCGTGTACGAGTATCCCTCCGACAACGGAGACAGGTGTTTCCGTGTCGGCCCCCTGAGCCTCGACATCGAGCCGGGCGAGGTCGTCTTTCTCGTCGGTGGGAATGGGAGCGGCAAATCGACGCTGCTCAAGGTGCTCACGGGGCTCTACCCGCGGAGCGGTGGAGAACTGCGCGTCGGCGGCGTCCTCGTCCAGCCGGAGAACGTGGCCGCGTACCGCGAGATGATTTCGGCGATCTATTCGGACTTCCACCTCTTCTCCAAGCTCTATGGCATGCTCGACGCGGAGCCGGAGGCGGTGCGCGCGCTGATCGCGCAGATGGGCCTAAAGGGGAAGACCTCTTTCGAGGAGCAGCAATTTACCCGGCGCACGCTGTCGACCGGCCAGCGCAGGCGTCTGGCCACGATCATGACGCTCCTCGAGGATCGCCCCGTTTACGTATTCGACGAGTGGGCCGCCGATCAGGACCCTGAATTCCGCAGGTACTTCTACGAGGAGCTCGTGCCCGCGTTGAAGGGCCGGGGCAAGACGGTCATCGCCGTCACCCACGATGATCGCTACTTTCATTGCGCGGACCGCGTCATCAAGTTGAGCTACGGGAAGGTCCAGGCGACCACCCGAATGGATGCGCCTTGACGATCGTCGATCTCATCACCCAGGAGGCGGGAGGCGAGCGCCGTCGCATCCTCATGGCGGCGTGCGTGGCGGGCGCCACGAGCATGTTCGTGCTCATCGGGGCGAATGTGGTCGCCAGCGCGCCGGAGCGTTCGGGGCTGCTGGCGGCAAGCCTCTTCGCGCTCGTCGTCGCCGGCCATTATATCAGCGCCAAGTACATGTACTACCGGACGGCCACGGTCGTGGAGTCGGCGCTGCACCAGATCAAGATCAGGATCGTCGACAAGCTCGAAAAGGCGGACATCCAGGGGGTCGAGCGCATCGGCACCGCGGCGATTTACGACGGGATCACGGAAAACCTGAGCGTCGTGTCTAACTATGGGCCGCTGATAGCAGCATTTTTGCAAGCGGCCCTCATCCTGGCGTTCGCGGTGCTGTACATCGCCTGGATCTCGTTGCCAACCTTCATCGCCATTACATTTCTGCTCGCTATCGGTTATTCGACGTATCGAGACAGGGCCAAGGAACTCGAGCGCTATCTGCAGCGCCTCGGGGACGCTCGTATCGTGTTCTTCGATCAGCTCACGGACCTGCTGAAGGGTTTCAAGGAGGTCAAGCTCAGCCGTCGGCGCGGCCGCGACATCTGCACCAACATCGAGCGGTCGTCGGAGGTGTTGCAGGGCTTCAACCTGAAGTCGGGCGAGATGAATGGAGACAATGTCATCTTCGCGAGTTGTAACCTCTATGCGCTGCTCGGCGTCATCGTTCTCGTCATCCCACAGCACATTGACGTGGACTCCTCTGTGCTGGTCGGGATCGTCGCGGCCATCCTGTTCCTCTGGGGACCGATGACCGTGCTGATCACGGGGGCGCCGGCATATATTCGCTCGAATGTGGCGCTGGACAGGGCGCGGACGCTGGAGGAAAAGCTCGACAAGGCCATCCTGGAGACACAAATCGCGCTGGACGCCGAGGACGCATGGCGAGGTGGATTCAGCGCCATCGCAGGACGCGGTATCGAATTCGAATACGTTTCCGAGGACGGCGACGGCGCGTTTCGCATCGGCCCCCTCGACGTCGACATCGCGGAAGGCGAGATCGTGTTCATCGTCGGCGGAAACGGGAGCGGCAAGTCGACGGCCCTCAAGGTGCTCACGGGGCTGTATCCGCCGACGGGCGGTGAGCTTATGGTCGGCGGGATACGCGTCGATTCCAGCAATGTCGCCGCGTATCGGGAGAAGATCTCGGCCATCTACTCGGACTTCCACCTGTTCGCCAAGCTCTATGGGCTGCTCGACGTCGACCCGGCGGTCGTGCATCGGCTGCTCGCGCAGATGGATCTGCAGCAGAAGACGTCGTTCGAGAACAAGGGCTTCACGAACCGCAATCTCTCCACCGGACAGCGCAAGCGCCTGGCCATGATCGTGGCGCTCCTCGAGAATCGGCCCATCTGTGTGTTCGACGAATGGGCCGCTGATCAGGACCCCGAGTTCCGCGCGTATTTCTATGAAGAGCTTTTGCCGGCGCTGAAGCAGCGAGGGAAGACGGTCATTGCAGTCACCCACGACGACCGATTTTTCCACTGTGCGGATCGTGTGATCACCATGGAGTATGGCCGAATTCGGTCTGTGGAACGCGCATGAACTCGAGAATCGATGAAATGGCCAGTGAGCCTGAATTGCTCAGCGCCAACCAGCTCGTCGAGCAGAGCGTCGATCTGCCTGCACATGCCCGCGCGCAGCTGCTCGAGGTGCTGACCTGGCTCCAGACCTACATCGCCAAGCCGAATCCGCAGCTCGGTCGCAAGGGCCACGTCTGCCCCTTCGTCGGGCCTGCCCTGGCCCGCTTTCGGTCCATTCGCTTTCACGTGTACCAGGGCGAACTCCACCGCGCCGCCGTGGAGCCGGTGATGCGCGCGCTGGCGGCGCGCTTTCCGACGCTGCCACCCGCCACCGAGGTCGGCCGCGAGTTTCGCGCCATCCTGACCCTGTTTCCGGACCTGCCCAACGTCGGCGGGCCCATGCTGATCGACCCCGTGCACCAGGCGCTGAAGCCCGAGATCACCGCGCAGGGCTTGATGATTGGCCAATTCTACCCCGGCTGCCTCGAGCCCGGCTTGCACAACCCTGACTACCGCCCCCTCGAGGCGCCGCATCCGATGCTGGTGATTCGCTCGATGCAGCTCACCGATCTGATGTTCTTGTTCTCGCGTCCGGAATGCCTGCTCGCCTATGTCCGGAAGTTCGACGTCTCCTCCCGCGACGAGCTCATGGCACGCGTCGCAGCCGCCGATATCCCAAAATTGCCGACGCTTTGGGAGGAGGTCGTGGATGCAGCGTTTCGACCGGATGGATACGTCGATTGATGGAGGATCTCGTGGCCCCGATTCGGAAACACGACGAACATCGCTCGAGAAAAACGACGCTCGGGCTCACCATTCGCGACATTGTCATCTCCTCGGGGCTGCTCGCTCTTTTTGCTGCGTTTTTCGCGCGAGGTGGCAGGTTCGTGATCGACCTTCCCAAGCCATCACGGCTCGCGGACGTGAACGTCACGAACGGCGTCTCGAGCGAGACGTGCGGGCCGGCGCCGCAGGACGGCCACACCGTCATTGTCGAGATGCTGTACAGCGGCGACAAGCGGGCCTGGATCGACGAGGCAGCAACTCGGTTTGCGAAAATATGTCCGACGATCCAGATCAAAGCGACTTCGGCGAGCAGTGTCGAGGGAGCCGACGCCATCCTGAAAGGCGAAGTGAAGCCGACGATCTGGTCCCCCGCGGATGATCTCGTCCTCCGCTATTTCGATGCTCGCTGGAGGGAGGATCATGATCGATCGCCATTCGACATCACGAAGCAGGTCTCGCTCGTCCGATCCCCGCTCATGGTCTTGATATGGGAAGACCGGCTCGAGGTCCTCGGAGCGATCTTCGAGAAAAACAAGAATGGCGAAGGGCAGTGGGTGAACTCGTTGTGCCCGGGGGTGCCGAGGGATCCGCAGAATCTCGATGAGATGGCCCTCGAACACAAGGTGCCAGGGACGTGGAGCGATTGGTACGACTCGGTCGTCCCGGCCGCGCTCCCGCAACCACCGGCGCCGGCGGCTCGGCGGGTCGACAAGAGGACCAAGCGCGCCTATATCGCGCCGTTTCCGACGGTCGACGAAATCAAGCGGTGGGGACAGGTGAAAATCACGCACCCATCGCCGACGCGCTCGGCGGAGGGGCTCGAAGCGCTATACCTGATGGCGTACGAGTACGCATTGCCGCCGAGCGACAGGCCGGCCGCGCTCCAAGAGCGCATCAAGGAGGCGTTCGAGCAACCCGCGAAAGAGGGGGGGATCGTGCGAGGTGATCTCGCCGAGGCGGACTTCGCGCGCTCGTTTCAGGAGCGACGTGAACCTTTCCAGCGCTGGCTCGAGCGATGCGAGGCAGGAGCACCGCCGCCCACAGCGTCGGCGGATGTTTTGACCGATGCCATGTTCAGCCTCGGCGCGAGCCGATATGACGCCGTGGTGACGCAGGAGCATCTCATTTTCGGTGTCTTCCAGCAGATCGACATGCATGCCGACGTCATGACGGAAGTGCGCGTCGTGTATCCGCAGCCGACGATCGTGAACGAGCATCCTGTCGTCATCTTCGACGACGGCCAGATCACCGCCGAGCAACGCACGGCTGCCGAGAAGTGGATCGGCTTCCTTCGCAGCATGGAGATGCAGAAGCTGGCCGTCAAACGGGGGTTCCGACCGGTGAACACCGAATTGAAGCTCCGGAACATCGAGGACACCGAGAATCCATTTCTCAAATTTCGACGTTATGGCGTGGAGCTCGACACGACGTTCGTAGAGGCACCGCGCCTGGACGGTAAGTTTGTAGCAGAACTCACGCGCGCCTGGCGGGACGCGACGGGGAGACACTGATACCTGCTCATTTTCTCGACCTGCAACCGGAGAGGAATCATGGCGAACGAAACCACGCAATCTAAACAGTCGACAGAGAAGAAGACGGACGCGCCGAAAATCGAGGTGACCGAGGAGGCGACGAGCACATCCGAGGTCGAGCCGAAGGCCGAAGCCAAGGTCGAGCCGAGGGCCGAAGCCAAGGTCGAGCCGAAGGCCGAAGCCAAGGTCGAGCCGAAGGCCGAGGGAAAGTCCCCGAGCAGCACCGCGCCGAAGTCCCCTGAGCCCGTTTCACGCGTGGGCCGCGCGGATGCCATCATTCGGCGCAACGTGCTGTGGGCGCTCGGCGTCGGGCTCGTTCCCGTGCCTGTCGCTGATATCATCGCGGTCACGGGCGTTCAGGTGAAGATGCTCGCCGAACTCTCTGAGCTTTATGAGCTGAGTTTCCGGGAGGACATCGCCAAGAAGCTCATCGGCTCGCTCCTCTCGGGAGTCCTCGGCGTCGGCGCCGGCGCTGTGATCGGTGCCAGCCTGGGGAAGCTCATTCCGTTCGTGGGCACCGCGTTCGGCATCGTCACGGTCCCCGTCATCTCGGGCGCGTTCACCCGGGCGCTAGGAAAGGTATTTGTCATGCATTTCGAGACAGGCGGCACGCTGCTCGATTTTGATCCTCACAAAGTGCGCAGCCACTTCAAGCAGGAATTCGAGAACGCGAAGGAGTACGTCGCGGACGTGCAGAAGTCCAAAGAGGACTCCAAGGCGACCAAGCCGTCCTGACCAGCGCATGATGAGAGCCGCCCATGAGCAAGCCGGAAGCGGATGAAGAGATGCAAAAGGGATCTTCGAGTGGCGAGGTGAAGAAGCCACCCTTCCGGGAGCGGCTCGTGAAGTGGCTCCGGAAGGCACGATTTACCCTCTATACGACGCTGGTCGTCCTCCTGTTCTTGGTCGTCTTCCTCTGGCCGCGGATCTTCATCCGCGTGCCGGCGGGGAGCAGCGCCGTCATGTATCGTTTTTTCCTCGGTGGGACGGTGACGGATCGTATCTGGGGCGAGGGACTCAACGTGGTCCCGCCCTGGGACGAGCTCACCGTCTACGAGACGCGGATGCAGCAGCAAAAGCTGAAATTCGACGTGCTCAGCGAGGAGGGGCTCAACCTCCCGCTGGAGGTCTCCGTACGATACCAGCCGAACAGGGACATGCTCGGTTACCTACACCAGGACATCGGTGTCGATTACTTCGAGCGGTTGATTCGGCCCGAGGTCGAGTCCCACGTCCGGCGCACCTTCGGCAACCGGACGGCGCACGAGATCTACACGAGCGTGCGTGACCTCCTGCAGGAGGTCGGCAAGGTATCGGCGCTTGGGCGCCTCGATGAAAGCGGCAATGCGCGTCCCTACGTGCAGCTCTACGAGCTCAAGCTCATTGATATCGAGCTGCCCGAGATCGTCCAGAGCGCGATCGCGGACAAGTACAAGCAAGAGCAGCTCATGCTCGAGTATCGCTTCCGGCTGGAGAAGGAAGAGAAGGAGGCCGAGCGGAGGCGAACGGAGGCGGCTGGGATCCGCGACTACAACCTCATCGCGAGTAAAGTTTCTCCGGACATGCTCAAATGGCGTACGATCGAGGCGTCGCTGGAGCTCGCGAAGTCGCAGTTGGAGCTCGCGAGATCGCAAAACACGAAGGTGGTCGTGCTAGGCGGGGGGCCGGGAGCGCAGATGCTGTTGAACGTCGATGGAGCCACGGGCGCTCTGGCAGCAGCGCCGAGCGAGGTTTCCAGCTCCGCAGATGGGAAAAAGAATCAGGAAACCGCTACATCCGCATCTCAAGCGACTCCTGCGTCGACTGCGAGCGAACAAGGGACACAGGGGAGCGGACAGTAACGAGAGTAGAGGGTACGGCCGCGCGCGACGCACTCGTCGAGCCGCTTCGAGCGGCAGCCATGGCCGTCGAAAAGGCTCGGTCCTGGAAGCAGGCCCTGGACGATTCCGAGACCATTGCACGATGGTAGCGCCTCACGGCGGGTGGACTGGCCGTCATGGATCAGTTCGATGCCCACGGCCGGCGCTACCTTTTTGTCCTTGATGTTCGGTCCCTGCGATACCGCAGAGCACTGACGGAGCGCGAGGCCGAGGTGCGAAGGCTCGCCAGCCAGGGACATGCCTCCAAGTGGATTGCCGGAGGGCTCTCTCAGAGGGTGTTCATCACGAAGTTCGGCCCGACCAGACTGTCGTGCCAAACCCGGTGTCCATGGGCATCGACGAGCGACCTTCCCGCCAGGGTTATCCTTCCGATCTGGCTGATGCCGAAGGGTATCTCATCGCCGAGCTGCTTCCGCCTCCGATCTGGATCCTACATCTCCAGGAACCGAAGTTCCACCCGCGGGAGATCATGAACGCCGTTCGTTACTGTACGCGGACCGGCTGTTCGCAGAGACAACTCCCGCATGATTTCCCACCGCTTTCTATCTATCAATGGTGCCGGCGGTGGACGAACGTATCCACGACCGGCTCCGACGTATGATCCGCGTGAAAGCCGGCCGTGAGCCAGAGCCGACCGCGGCCATCGTCGATAGCCAAAGCGTCAAAAAACCAACGGGCTTCGACGCGGGGAAAAGATGAACGGGCGGAAGCGTCATCTGCTTGGCGACATCATGAGGATGCTCCTCGCCGTCCACGCAATGATCGCATTGATGCTCCGGCGCCTGACGACCTCAGACGAGTCGCGTAAGGAAACCCGAAAATCCTGTGAACACCATCGAACTGCGCACCAAGGTGAGGTCTACGCAGCGCGTTGGTTTTCTGGCATAGATGTTGCTAGTCGCCGTCGCAGGAGCAGCACAATCCATGGAATCCAGCCCAAACGGGACCCACGGCGACTCTTTTTCTGATGCCTCCAGTACGCAACTGATGCTGGCAACACGCAACGGGTCCTGGAGAAAATCGGCCAAGTGACCGGAGGACTAGGAAACGCGGTCGTATTGGCTCGCGGCAATGTCATCCACCTCATCGCGCAGATCCACGTTGGTTGTGTCTGGTTTCAACTTAACAAAATGTTCGCCCAGGACGGGCGGTTTTGTGTTGACCTGTGAGTCCGCGGCCAGTAGCAGTTGGGCAGCAAAGTGTAGGGTAAAACATGGGGTTCAAAGCCACAAGGGAGCAGTACTCGCCTAGCCTCTTCGACGTCGCGCAGGACATCACCGGCACTTTGCCGGTGAAACTCGTCGAGCGATGGTTGAGCAGTGAACAGGGACCACAGGATGCCCAGAATCTGCTCGAGCCTTTCAAGGTCAAGGGTTATAGCGTCTCCTCCGACTCGTCTGGTCTGACCAAGCTCTCGGGGCAAAAAAGCCTCATCGAGATTCTGGCGATCCTCAACCAGCCGAAGGAAATCGTATACGGCTACGGTGCGGCGATCGGCGGGCAGGGGGTCGGCATCTGGGCCGCGGACAACACCCAGATGTTCTACCCTCCCGCCGTCTCGGCGGAGACCCTGCTCTCGGCGCTGCTGACGATACAGGACGAGATCAACGAGAGGTGCCAGATCAAGATCGGCCTCGGCGCACATTACGGCGAATTCTATTCGATCAGCGGCGGCCTGTACGGCACCGAGGCGGATGCCATTGAAGAGATCGCCGAAAATGACACCGCAGGCGGGGAAATCGTCATCACCCAGGCCTTTCTCGACCTCCTACCGCCGACGCACGCGTTCACCTCCGTCAAGCGGGAGGACGAGCCGATGGTGGTTGGCAGCCTGTACCGTATCGTGGACGGGCCGCGCCTCTCCGGCGTCGTACCCACGAAGGAGAGATATCCGATCCCCTACTCGGAGCAATTCTACGGCGAGCTCATCACCTACGACGCCGCGCTCCACGACGCCGCGTTCGGCGCACGGATACTGCAGAGGTACACGCAAAGCAAGGTCGTCGTGCTCATCGAGCGGGAAAGCAAGCCCGACGAGTCTTACGAGGTCGATCTCCTCGGCAACATGGCCCTCTCCGCCTTCATGAAGGACGTGGGCATGCGGCACCTCTCGCAGCACAATGGCACCGAGATCAAGGTGGTCGGGCCGCTGGGCATCTACGTCTTCGATACCGGTTCCGCCGCCCTTGCCTTTGCGCGAGAATTCGGCGCGGATCTGACGAGGCAGGACGTCTCTTGCCGCATCGGCATCGATGCGGGCACCCTCATGATCTTCGACCTGGCGACGGGTGGCAAGGATATCGCGGGCCAGCCGGTGAACATCGCCTCGAAGATGGCCCAGGACAAGGGCACTCCAGGGCACATCTACCTGAGCCACGCGATGAAGGACCTCGTGGACGTGAGCGGATTCAAAGAGATCAAGCTGTCCGTCTCGGGGGTCGAAATGATCGCATTCGAGCAAAGCGTCAATTCGTCGAGGTGAAACGAGACATGCGATGGATACGTGAGCGACGGGATCCCGGCGTGCCGTCGAGGAGTCTGCCGATCGCGATCATCGGTCTCGCCTGTCGCCTCCCAAAGGGCCCGAGTGCCGACGCATTCTGGCAGACGCTGTGCAGGGGCGAGGACGCGATCACGGAGACGCCGAGCGCACGATGGAGTGCCGACGCATTCTATCACGCCGACGTTCACGCTCCCGGCAAGATGAACACGCGCTGGGGGGGCTTTCTCGAGCAGGTGGACCAGTTCGATCCCCTGTTCTTCGGGATCTCCCCGCGCGAGGCGTCGGAGATGGACCCCCAGCAGCGGCTCATGCTCGAGCTCTCCTGGGAGGCCCTGGAGGATGCAGGGGTACCGGTGGATGCCCTCACGGCGACCCAGACGGGCGTTTTCTTCGGGGCGATGTGGAGCGATTATGCCAGGATCGCGGGCGGGAGGCCCGACGCCATCCTCCAGCATACGGCCACGGGGCAGGACCTGAGCATCATCCCGGCCCGGATCTCGTATTCGCTCGGCCTTCGGGGGCCCAGCATCGCGGTCAGCACCGCCAGTTCGTCGTCCCTCGTCGCCGTCCACATGGCGTGCCAGAGCTTGAGCAGCGGCGAATCCACGCTCGCCCTCGCCGGGGGCGTGAATCTGATCCTCGCTCCCGAGAGCACGATCGCCATGTCCAAGCTCGGAACCATGGCCCGCGACGGCCGCTCGAAGGCGTTCGATGCGCGCGCCGACGGCTATGTGCGCGGCGAAGGCGGCGGGGTGGTGGTGCTCAAGCCGCTCTCCCTCGCGCTCGCGGACGGCGACCCGATCTATTGCGTCATTCGTGGCAGCGCGGTGAACAACAACGGATTCGGCGACGGGCTGCTCGCGCCGAGCGTCGAGGCTCAGGAGGCGCTGCTCCGGGAGGCCTACGCGCGGGCAGGGGTGAATCCTGCCGATGTGTGCTACGTCGAGGCCCACGGCACCGGGACGGCTCTCGGTGATCGTATCGAGGCAAGCGCGCTCGGCGCCGTATTCGGCGCGGGTCGCCCGGCCGAGCGCCCGCTCCGGATAGGCTCGGCCAAGACCAACATCGGTCACCTCGAATCCGCAGCCGGGGTCGCAGGCCTCATCAAAGCGGCGCTGGCCTTGAAGCACCGCTTCATCCCGCCGAACCTCCATTTCCGGGAGCCGAGTCCAGATATCCCCTTCGGAGAGCTGCGCCTCAAGGTGCAAGACGCCGTCGAGGCATGGCCGGCGGTTGGCGATGCACCGGCGCTGGCCGGCGTGAGTTCCTTCGGATTCGGAGGCACCAACTGCCACGTCGTGCTCGAGGGAGTCCCTGCGCTTCGCGCGGGAGAGGGCCAGGGCGATGTTGCATGCGCGGCAGCGGCCGACGAGCCGCGCGCGGAGTTGCTCGTGCTCTCCGCCCGGTCCGAGGCCGCGCTGAGCGCACGCGCGGGCGACCTTTCATCCTGGCTCGTCGAGCGGCCCGATCTCGCGATATCCGATCTCTGTTGCACGGCCGGCCTTCGCCGCACCCACCACGAACACCGCCTGGCCGTGATCGGCGGGACGCGAGAGGAGATGCACGCCACGCTTTCGGCGGCGGCGCGCGGCGAATGGCACGCCGGCGTCGTTCGGGGCAAGGTCGAGCCCGGGGGCATGCCCGGGGTGGTGTTCGTCTTTCCGGGGCAGGGATCGCAATGGGCGGGGATGGGGAGGGCGCTGCTCGCCGAGGAGTCGGTTTTCCGGCGGGTGATGGAGGAGTGCGACGCCCTCATGCGGCCGCACGCGGGGTTCTCGGTGATCGAGGAGATCCTGGCGCCCGAGGCGGCTTCGCGGCTCGGGGAGACGGCCGTGGCGCAGCCGGCACTTTTCGCGATAGAGGTGGCGCTCGCCGCCCTGTTCGCGTCGTGGGGCGTGCGGCCCGACGCGGTGATCGGGCATAGCGTCGGCGAGGTGGCCGCAGCCCACGTCGCGGGCGCCCTCGAGCTCGCGGAGGCGGTGCGCCTCGTGTGTTGCCGCGGCCGGGTGATGCAGCATGCCACGGGTCGCGGGAAAATGGCGGCCGTGGAGATGACGGCCGGTGCGGCGGCCGAAATGCTTTCCAGGTACGAGGGGCGGCTCGCGATCGGCGCTGTCAATGACCCGGGCTCGGTGGTGCTCTCGGGGGAGACCGCCGCGCTCTCGAAGGCGCTCGCCCGGCTCTCGGGCGAGGGGCTACGCTGCCAGGAGCTCCGGGTCGATTATGCGTTCCACAGCCCGCAGATGGATCCCCTGCGGGAGGAGTTCGTGCACGCGCTGCGCGCGGTCTCCGTGCAATCGACGGCCGGCACGATGTACAGCACGGTGACGGGTGAGCGCGTCCCGGGCGATGCCCTGGACGCGGCGTACTGGGGGAGGAATATCCGGGAGCCGGTCAAGCTCGCGGACGCAATGCGAACGGCCATCCGTGACGGACATCGGCTTTTCCTGGAGGTGGGCCCGCATCCGGTGCTCGCCGCCCACCTGGAGCGGTGCCTCGCGGCGGAGCGGGTGCAGGGACAGGTGCTGTTTTCGATCCGGCGCGGGCAGGAGGCGCGGCGCCACCTCCTCCGGGTCATGGGGGCGCTGTACACGAGGGGAGCCGCGGTGGATCTCGCGCCGCTTTATCCCGACAGCGCGAAGTGCGTGGCGCTCCCAGCCTACCCGTGGCAGCGCCGATCGTACTGGATCACGGCGGCTGCTTGGAGGGACGGCGCCGGAGAGCCCTCGAGCGATGCGTATGTCGGCAATGAGCACGAGCGCAGGGACAAGCCGCAGCGCAGCGCGTCCTCCCTGCGACAAACCTTCCATGCAGCCGCTCCCGGTGATCGCCGGCGGCTGCTCGAGGAGTTTCTCTCGGCGCAGCTCGCGGAGGTCCTGCAGCTCGAGTCGGCGCACATCGATCCCCTCCTGCCGCTCGGGAAGCTGGGGCTCGACTCGCTAATGGCCATGATCATGAGGAACCGCATCGAAGCCACCCTGGGGATTGCGGTGCCGACCATGCTCGTCCTCCAGAAGGGGGATGTCCGCCGGATCAGCTCCTATCTCCTGGAGCAGTTGACATCGGAGAGCCTGGTGAGCGCGGTGCGCGACACGGTCGGGGAATCAAGCACGGGTGAGGAGTGGGAGATCGTCACGGTATGAGCGCGGTCCAGCTACTGACCGATCTTGCGCGGCTCGGCGTCAAGCTCTCGGTCGAGGCAGAGCAGCTTCAAATTCGAGCCCCGCGAGGGACACTGGACGCCACGCTCCGCGATCGAATCGTGGAGCACAAGCAGGAGATCCTGGCGCTTTTGCGCCGATCCGAGCACGGCTCCGCGTCCCAGCTCGTGCCGGCTCCGGCCGAGCGACACCTCCCTTTCCCGCTCACCGAGATTCAGCAGGCCTATCTGCTGGGCCGGCTCGTACCCACCGCGGGCGGGAACGTCGGGTGTCATTTCTATTCGGAGGTCGACGCCGCCGATCTCGATATCGATTGCCTGGCGGCCGCCTGGCGGCAGCTCATCGACCGCCATGACGTGCTCCGGACGGTCGTGCTCCCCGATGGCAGGCAGCATTTCCTCGAGGCGGTGCCCACCTACGGGATCGAGACGCTCGATCTGCGAGGGCAGCCTCCGGAAGCGGTCCTTGCCATGCTCGAAGAGACACGCCGGTCGATGTCCCACCGGGTCTACAATCTCGAGGTGTGGCCGCTGTTCGACATCCGGGCGATTCGCCTCGACGAGCGCCACACGAGGATCTATTTCAGCATCGATCTCTTCCTCGTGGACGCCGCGAGCCTCCTCCGGCTCATCGAGGAGTGGCGACACCTTTACCGCGATTCCTCCACGCCCTGGGTCAGGCCGGGGCTTTCGTTTCGGGATTATGTGGTCGCCGAGGCGGGGCTCCAGGGCTCGGATCAGGTACGGGCGGCGGAGTCCTACTGGTTCCGTCGTGTGGTCGACTTCCCGACGGCCCCCGAATTGCCACTCGGACCGGTGCCGGCCGCTGGACAGCCCGAGGTCCTCCGCCACGCGGGCACGCTCGCTGCGGACGCCTGGCGACGCCTGAAGGGCCGGGCCGCGGAGCTGGGAATGACGCCGACAGGGATGCTCGCCGCCGCCTTTTCGGAGGTGCTCCGGATCTGGAGCCGGCGCCAACGCTTCAGCATCACCCTGACGATGTTCCGCAGGTTGCCCCTCCATGCGGAGGTCAACGATCTCATTGGAGACTTCACGTCGACACTCCTGCTCACGTGTGACGCCCCTCCGGGCGGGTTTGCGGCGCGCGCACAGCACCTCCAGGCGCGGCTGCTGGAGGACATGAATCACTCCCACGTCGGTGGCGTGCGGGTCATGCGGGAGGTCACGCGGGCCCGCGGGCGGATGGATCTCGACCTGATGCCCATCGTGTTCACGAGCCTCCTCGGGCTGCCCTGCGCCGAGAACTGGCGAATGGGCTGGCTCGGAAAGAGCGTTTACGCGGTCACCCAGACGCCGCAAGTTTGGCTGGATCACCAGACCTACGAGCATGACGGCGAGCTGTGTTTCCACTGGGACGCGATCGATGCGATGTTCCCCGAGGGAATGGTCGCCGATATGTTCGACGCCTACGCCCGCCTCCTGGAACGGCTGGCCTCGGACGACGCCGCGTGGCAGGAGCCCGTGACGGCGCCCCTGCTTCTGCGCGAGGAGCACCTCGAGCCCCGCCGCCGGGCCAACCTCACACAGGAGCCGACCTCGACCGAGCTGCTCCACACCCTGTTCACCTCGCAGGCAGAGGCCCGCCCGACGCATCTCGCCATCGTTTCGCCGGAGAGGCGAATGACGTACGGTGAGCTCGACCGCCTGGTCTGTCGCATTGGGCGCCGCCTGCGAAAGGAGGGGGCAGCCCCGGGGAAGCTGGTCGGCGTGGTGATGGAGAAAGGCTGGGAGCAGGTGGCCGCGGTGCTCGGCATCGTCGCGTCCGGCGCCGCGTATCTACCCATCGACGCGGCGCTCCCAGAGGAGCGACGGAATTATCTGATCGCACACGGTCAGGTCGAGCTGGTCCTCACCCAATCCAAGGTGAACGACGGGCTGCAATGGCCCGACGCGGTCACGCGGCTCTGCGTCGACGACGAGACGACGTGGTCCGGCTTCGAGGACGGTCCCCTTTCGCCGGTGCAGGTACCCGAGGATCTGGCCTATGTGATCTACACGTCCGGATCGACCGGCTCGCCGAAAGGCGTCGTCATCGATCATCGCGGCGCGGTCAACACGATCCTCGACATCAATCGTCGTTTCGGCGTCGGCCACGAAGATCGCGTGCTCGCGGTGTCCTCGTTGAGCTTCGATCTGTCGGTGTACGATATCTTCGGTCTGCTCGCGGCGGGCGGGACGATCGTGCTCCCGGACCAGGAGCGCAGGCTGGATCCAGAGCATTGGGCGGAGCTCGTCGTCCGCGAGGGCGTCACCCTCTGGAACTCCGTGCCGACGCTGATGGAGATGCTGGTGGAGCACGCGACCGGCCGGCCGGAGGCCACGCCGGATCGGCTGCGTCTGGTCCTCATGAGCGGCGATTGGATTCCCGTCACGCTGCCGGGCCGCATCGCGGCGCTGGTCGGCGACGACGCGCGGGAGGCGCGAAAGGTTCAGGTCATGAGCCTCGGCGGCGCCACCGAGGCGTCGATCTGGTCGATCCTGTACCCGATCGACCACGTCGATCCCACGTGGAAGAGCATTCCCTATGGCCGGCCGATGGTGAATCAGACCTTCCACGTGCTGGACGAGGCGCTCGATGCGTGTCCCGTATGGGTCCCGGGCCATCTCTACATCGGCGGAATCGGGCTGGCCAAGGGCTACTGGCGGGACGAGCAGAAGACGAGAGAGAGCTTCCTTCGCCATCCACGGACGGGAGAGCAGCTCTATCGGACCGGTGATATGGGCCGATACCTGCGGGATGGTAACATCGAATTCCTGGGGCGAGACGACGACCAGGTGAAGGTCGGTGGACACCGGATCGAGCTCGGCGAGATCGAGGCCGCGCTGGTCCAGCACCCGGGCGTCACCGCCGCTGCGGTGGTGGCAAAGGGGGCGCACGGCGGCGGCAAGCAACTGATAGGCTATGTCGTGCCGAGCGACGCCGACGCCGCGCGCAGGGGGAGCTTCGACGCGGCGCTTCGTGATTTTCTGCGCGCGAAATTGCCGGCATACATGATCCCGGCGGGTTTCATGCTGCTCGACGCGCTGCCCTTGACGGCCAACGGCAAGGTCGATCGAAAAGCGCTGCAGCTCATTGCCATGCCGGTCTCTTCCGAGGCGGAGCTCGTGGCGCCGCGGGACGCGATGGAGGCGAGCCTCGCGGCCATCGTGATGGACGTGAGCGGGCTCCAGAAAGTCGGGATCCACCAGAGCTTTTTCGAGCTGGGGATCAACTCGATCCTGATGGTCCGGATAGCGAGTCGCATCAAGGACAGCATCACCAAGGACTTCGCGGTCGTCGAGCTGTTCCGCTACGCGACGATTAGTGCCCTCGCGGCCCGCCTGCAGAAGGGCGGGAGCGAGGAGGTGCCCCTCGACAAGGCGCTCTCCCGTGCAGAGGCCCGAAGGAAAGCCCGAGGGCGTCGATAACGAGCGTGCCGGTCGATGGGTGCATGCGGAATCCGTGTTCGATAGAGGAACGTGCGTATGAGTGAGCGTGAGCCGGAGGAGCTGTCCGACGCGATTGCCATCATCGGCATGGCCGGGAGGTTCCCGGGCGCGAGGAACGTCGACGAGCTCTGGAGGAATCTCCGGAACGGCGTGGAGTCCATCTCCTTCTTCTCGGAGGAGCAGCTTCAGGCGTCGGGGGTCGATCGCACGTTGATGCAGGATCCAAGTTATGTGCGGGCCGGCGCGATCCTGCAGGATGTCGATCGATACGATGCATCCTTTTTCGGGGTCAGCGCGCGCGAAGCGGCGACGATGGATCCGCAGCATCGCATCTTCATGGAGTGCGCATGGGAAGCGCTCGAGGGTGCCGGCTACGATCCTTTCGCGTACGAAGGCGCCATCGGGGTGTATGCCGGCGCCAGCGTGAGTACCTATTTGCTCTCGCATTTCCTGACGACCAGCGGATTCATTGCGAAGGGTGCTGTCGGCTTCCAGGAGATGATCGGCAATGACAAGGACTACCTGGCGACCCTGACCTCCTATCGATTGAACCTCCGGGGTCCGAGCATCAGCGTCCAGACCGCGTGCTCGACGTCCCTGGTGGCGGTCCATCTGGCATGCCAGAGCTTGCTGGATCGCGAATGCGATATGGCCCTGGCGGGCGGGATCACCGTTCGGCTCCCGCAGCACGCCGGATATCGATACGAGGAGGGGTTCATCCTCGCCCCCGACGGCCATTGCCGGACGTTCGACGCGAAGGCGCGGGGCACGATCGCGGGCAACGGCGCCGGTATCGTCCTCCTCAAGCGGCTGGACGACGCGATTGCCGACGGCGACATGATCCACGCCGTCATTCGTGGATCCGCGATCAACAACGACGGCTCGCTCAAGGTCGGTTACACCGCGCCGAGCGAAGTGGGCCAGGCGCAGGTGATCGCCGAGGCGCTCGGGCTCGCGGGGGTCGAGGCCCGGAGCATCCAGTACGTCGAGGCGCACGGGACGGGGACGCCGCTCGGGGATCCCATCGAGATCGCGGCGCTCAGTCGGGTGTTTCGCGCTGGCACTTCGGCGAAGCAGTTTTGCGCCATCGGATCGATCAAGAGCAACTTCGGGCACCTGGAGTCGGCAGCCGGTGTCGCGGGCCTGATCAAGACGGTCCTGGCCCTTCGCCACGGGGAGCTGCCGCCTAGCCTGAACTTCGAGACGCCCAATCCGGCGATCGATTTCGCGAACAGCCCCTTCTACGTCAATGCTGCGCTCAAGGAGTGGAAGCGTGGCGCGACCCCTCGCCGCGCGGGCGTGAGCTCGTTCGGCATCGGAGGCACCAACGCGCACGTGGTGGTGGAGGAGGCACCGATGGGCGCCGTGGCGGCGGCTCCTGTGGAGGTGTCGAGCCGGGTGTTGCCGCTGTCCGCGCGCAGCCCCGAAGCGCTCGCCGCGCTCGTCGACGCCTACCGAGGCTACCTGTCCGGAGAGTGCGCGGCGTCCCTTCAAGACATTGCGTATACGGCGAGTGTGCGGCGCAGGCATTTCGAGCACCGTCTTGCGGTGGTGGGAGGCTCACGGGAGGAGCTGCTCACGTCGCTGGCTGCGGTGGCGCGTGGCGAGGCGAGCCCGTGGGCGGCGCGTGGCGAGGCGAAGCCCGACGCGCGGCCGAAGGTGGTGTTCGTCTATTCCGGTCAGGGGTCGCAATGGGTGGGGATGGGCCGCCGGCTGCTGGAGGCGGAGCCCGTGTTCCGTGCGGCGCTCGAGCAGTGCGAGCCGCTGGTCAAAAAGCACGGGGGCTTCTCTGTGCTGGCGGCGCTGGAGGCGCCGGAAGAGAGCTCGCGGCTGCACGAGACCGAGGTGGTGCAGCCGGTGCTGTTCGCGCTCCAGGTTGGACTGACGGCGCTGTGGGGGTCGTGGGGCGTGGAGCCGGACGCGGTGCTTGGCCATAGCGTCGGCGAGGTAGCGGCGGCGCACGCGGCCGGGGCGCTGAGCCTCGACGAAGCGGTGCGTTTGGTGTGCATCCGTGGACGTGTGATGCAGGGTGCGACGGGGCTGGGGAAGATGGCTTCGGTGGCGCTCCCCGAGGAAGCTGCGCGTGCGGCCTTGGAGGGGATGGCGAGCCGGCTCGCGATTGCAGCGGTGAACGACCCGGGTTCTGTGGTGCTCGCGGGAGAGGCGTCAGCGCTCTCCGAGGTTTTGGAGCGCCTGCAAGGCCAGGGCGTAGATTGCCGGATGCTGCGGGTGAATTACGCATTTCACAGCCCGGTGATGGCGCCGTTCGAGGGTGCGCTGGTGCAGGAGCTTGGGCGCGTGGCGGTGGGGCGCGCGGCCCGGAGGATGTACAGCACCGTCACGGGCGAGCAGATCAAGGGTGAGGACCTCGGCGCCGGTTATTGGGGGAAAAACCTGCGGGAGCCTGTCCAGTTCGCGCAGGCGATCCGCTCTGCCGTACGAGATGGGGACCGCGTCTTCGTGGAGGTCGGCCCGCACCCGGTCCTGTCGAGCAACCTGGAGCAATGCCTCGCGGCGAGCGGGGAGAGCGGCCAGGTCGTGGGGTCGCTGCGGCGAGAGCGTGACGAGCAGCGGACGATGCTGCTATCGCTGGGAGCGCTGTACGCGGGAGGGTATCCCGTGGAATGGCAGCGGCATTATCCCGAGGGAGGGCAATGCGTGTTGCTGCCGACGTATCCGTGGCAGAGGCAGCGATACTGGATGGATGCTGGGCGTGGTACGCGGCGCGCGGAGGCGTCGGGACACCCGCTGCTCGGGGAGCGTTTGCCCGTCGCCGGTGCGGGAGCGGTATTCGATAGCTCGCTGGGTGTCCAAGCGACGCCGTATCTCGCGGATCACCAGATCTTCGAGCAAGCGGTAATGCCGGGGACAGCGTTCCTGGAGCTTGCGCACGCAGCGGCGGCAGCGCATGGGGGCCCGGGGCAGCACCGGGTGAAGGAGATGGTGCTGCAAACGCCGATGGTGCTGCCGGAGGCGGGGGAGCGGCGGGTGCAGGTGGTGCTGTCGGAGGGACCGGAGGGCCTGGGGGTGGCGATATACAGCCAGCCCGGGGCCGCGCTTGCAGGCGATCCGTGGACCGAGCACGCAATCGGGCGGGTACAGCCGTGCCTCGAGGAGGCGGAGCCTCCGGCGATCGATCTCGCGGCGGCGCGGAGGCGTTGTCGCACGGCGGTGGCGGTGGCGGAGCTTTACGCGCAGTGGCGCGCGGTGCGGCATGATTACGGCCCCGCTTTCCAGGGGATGGTGGATCTCTGGTGCGGCGAGAACGAAGCCGTCTCCCGGGTTTCACTGCCCGCGGAGGCCGGCGACGACGGCGAGGCGTACGGCGTGCACCCGGCGCTCCTCGATGCGGCGCTGCAAACGCTCGGCGTGGCGCTGCGTCTGGAGTCGGCCGAATATGTCTACATGCCCTTCGAGGTCGAGGGCTTCACCGTGTGGCATCCGGGGGCGACGGCCGCGTGGGTGAATGCCCGCACGGAGACCGTGCCGGGCGCGCACGGGGAGATCGTCTCGGGCGACATCACGGTGCTGGACGAGCGCGGCGGCGTGCTCGCCGAGATGACCGGCGTGCGCATGAAGCGCGCCGAGATTGCGACGCTGCACCGGGCGCATGGGAAGGCGCCGTCGGGCTGGCTCTATCGGCTGTCCTGGCAGGAGGTCACGTCGGCGAGCGTCACGCAGGCGCCGTCGGGCACGTGGCTCGTGCTGAGCGCGGGCTCGTCGCTGGAATCGGGGCTATCGGCGCAGCTCCAATCGGCCGGGGCGCGGTGTGTCACGGTGGCTCTGGGGGAAGGCGTCCGGCCTACGGCGGAGGGGCTAGGGGTTGCACTGGCGGAGATCAAAGCCGCGGGCGATCCATTGGAGGGCGTGGTGTGCCTGTGGGGGGCGCATCGGGCGGAGAAAGGGGCGACCGCAGGCTCGGCGGAGGCGCTCGCGACGGCCGGGCTCCTCGTGGCGCAGGCGCTCGTGGCGCGCGAGGCGGCGCGTGCACCGCGCCTCCTGTGGGTGACCGAGGGCGCGCAGGCCGTACGCGCGGGCGAGTCGGTGGCCATTTCCGAGGCGCCGCTTTGGGGGCTCGGGCGGGTGGTGATGCAGGAGCACCCGGAGCTCGGGTGCTCGCTGATTGACGTGGAGCCCGGCGCGGCGCATGCGCTCGATTCGCTGTGGCAGGAGATCAAGGCGACCGACGGGGAGAACCAGGTCGCATGGCGCGCAGGGAAGCGCCACGTGGCGCGGCTGATCAAGGCGGCGGCGGATCGCGGGCACGAGGTGGCGCGTCCCATGACGGACGCAGGGACGGTGCTGATCACAGGTGGGCTTGGCGCATTGGGGCTGCACGTTGCGAGGTGGCTCTGGGAGGAGCACCGCGTCGGGCATCTGTTGCTCGTGGGCCGGCGTGCGCCGGAGGGAGAGCGCCTGGCCGCGGTGGAGGCGCTGCGTGCGGCGGGTGCGCGTGTCACGGTCGCACAAGCGGACGTGTCCGATGCATCGGCGGTGCGGGCGCTGCTCGATGCGGTGCCGCCCGAGGTTCCGCTTCGCGGGGTGATCCACGCGGCGGGTGCTCTGGACGATGGCATTTTGATGCAGCAGAGCCCGGAGCGCTTCGAGCGAGTGCTCGCTCCGAAGGTGCGTGGCGCGTGGAACCTCCACGTCGAGACACGGACGCAGCCGGTCGAATTTTTCGTGCTCTTTTCGTCTGCGACGTCGGTGCTGGGCTCAGCGGGACAGAGCAACTACGCGGCAGCCAATGCGTTCCTGGACGCGCTTGCGGCGCAGCGGCGTGCCTCGGGGCAGCCGGGGCTCAGCGTGAACTGGGGAGCGTGGGCCGAGGGAGGCATGGCGGAGGCGCTGGACGAGGTGCAGCGTAGCCGGCTCGCGCGGCAGGGAATGGGTACGATATTGCCCAAGGAGGGCCTCCGGCTGCTGGAGCAAGCGTTGTCGCGTCCCGAGGCGCAGCTGTGCGTATTGCCGGTGGATCTGCGGGTGCTGCGGCAATCGTTTGCAGGCGCGGTGCCGCCGGTGTGGCGCGGTCTGGTCGGGCAGCGGGCAGGGCGAGCGCCCTCGGCGAAGGGGTGGGCCGCGTCCCTCCTCGGGCTTGCGCCGGAGGCGCGGCTCGGGGAGATGGCAGCATCGGTCCGTGCCGAGATTGCGAAGGTACTGGCGCTGGGAGCGCCGAGTGACGTGCCTTCGGAGCGCCCGCTGAGGGAGCTGGGGCTCGACTCGATGATGGCGGTGGAGCTGCGCAACGCGCTCGCCGCGCGTGTGGGCAGGACGCTGCCGGCGACGCTGGTGTTCGATCACCCGACGGTGGAGGCACTTGCGCGGTATCTGCTTGGGCAGCTCCAGCCGGCGGAGAGCAAAAGCGCAGCGGTGCCCGCAGCGGTGGCGGTGCCGGCGGAGGAGCCGATAGCGATCGTGGGTATCGGATGCCGATATCCAGGAGGCGTGAAGGATCTCGATAGCTTCTGGCGGTTGCTGGAAGAGGGCGTGGATGCGATCGGCGAGGTGCCCAAAGAGCGTTGGGACATTGAGGCGTACTACGATCCAGATCCTGACGCGCCGGGGAAGATGACGACGCGGTGGGGCGGGTTTCTCGACGGAGTGGATGGCTTCGACCCGGGGTTCTTCGAGATCTCGCCGCGGGAAGCAGCGAGCATAGATCCGCAGCAGAGGCTGCTGCTGGAGGTGAGCTGGGAGGCGCTGGAGCGAGCAGGGCAAACGCCGTCGCGGCTGCTGGGAAGCGACACGGGCGTGTACATGGGTATATGCAGCAACGAATACCAGACGATGGCGCTATCGCAGCCCGAGACGATAGATGCGTATTCGCTGCTGGGGACGGCGCATAGCACGACGGTAGGTCGCCTGTCGTACTGGCTTGGGCTCAAAGGGCCGAACGTGCCGGTGGACACGGCGTGCTCGTCGTCGCTGGTGGCAGTGCACCTGGCGTGTCAGGCGCTCCGCGCGGGTGAGTGCTCGATGGCGCTCGCCGGCGGCGTCAACCTGACCCTGTCCCCCGAGACCACGGTCTATTTCAGCAGAGTGCGGGCGATGTCGCCCACGGGTCGCTGTCGCACCTTCTCGGCGGACGCGGATGGTTATGTGCGCGGCGAGGGGTGCGGCGTCGTCGTGCTGAAGAGGCTCTCGGACGCGGAGCGGGACGGCGATCCGATCCTGGCGGTGCTCCGAGGCACGGCCGTCAATCAGGACGGGCGAAGCAATGGCTTGACGGCGCCCAATGGCCCCTCGCAGGAGGCGGTGATCCGCCGCGCGCTCCAGCAGGCGGGCGTGGCGCCCGCGGCGGTCGGGTACGTGGAGGCGCACGGGACGGGCACGCCGCTGGGCGACCCGATCGAGGTGCAGGCGCTCGGCGTGGTGCTGGGTGAGGGGAGGCCAGCGGATCAGCCCCTCGTGATCGGCTCCGTGAAGTCGAATATCGGCCACACGGAAGCCGCCGCGGGGGTGGCGGGGCTCATCAAGGCGGTGCTCGCGCTCGGGCAGCAATGCATCCCGAGGTCGCTCCATTTCGCAGCGCCGAACCCGCACGTCGCCTGGGAGCACCTGCCGCTCAGGGTCGCCGTCGAGGCGATGCCATGGCCCAGGAACGGGGCGCCGAGGATCGCGGCGGTGAGCTCGTTCGGCATCAGCGGGACCAACGCCCATGTGGTGCTGGAGGAGGCCCCTCGTGGTGCCACGCCGGCGCCCGAGCCCGCCGCGTCCACGGTCGTCCCCCTCTCGGCGAAGAGCCCCGAGGCGCTCGCGGCGCTGGCCGACGATTACGTGCATTTCCTGGACGGAGCAGGCACGGCAGCCCGCCTCGACGATATCGCCTACACGGCAAGCGTCCGGCGTGCCCACCATGCGCATCGGCTCGCGGTGGTGTGCCGGACCCGGGAGGAGTTCCGTGCGTCGCTCGAGGGCTTTGCGCGCGGCGAGGCCGGCGCGGGCGTGGTGCGGGGCGAGGTGAAGCCCGGGGATCGGCCAAAGCTCGTGTTCGTTTATCCCGGTCAGGGATCACAATGGCTCGGCATGGGGCGCGAGCTCTTCAAGCAAGAGCCGGTCTTCCGCGCCGCACTGGAGGCGTGCGACCACGCGATTGCACGGGAATCCGGGTTCTCGATCATCGAAGAGCTCCACGCCGAGGCGGCCCTCTCGCGGCTCGCGCAAATCGACGTCGTGCAGCCGACGCTGTTCGCCGTTGGAGTGGCCCTCTCGGCGCTCTGGCGATCGTGGGGCGTGGAGCCGGACGTGGTGGTGGGGCACAGCATGGGCGAGGTGGCCGCCGCGCACGTCGCCGGGGTGCTCTGCCTCGCGGACGCAGCGCAGATCATCTGCCGCCGCAGCCGACTTCTCCGCCGGGTGAGCGGCCACGGGGCGATGGCGCAGGTGGAGCTGTCGATCCGCGAGGCCGAGGAAGAGCTCCGCGGCTTCGAGGACAGGCTGTCCGTGGCCGTGAGCAACAGCCCGAGGTCGACGGTCCTGTCCGGCGATCCGGCGGCGCTGGAGGAGGTCATCGGCCGGCTCACGGAGCGCAACGTGTTCTGCCGGAGGGTGAAGGTGGACGTCGCCTCGCACAGCCCGCAAATGGACCCGCTGCGGGAAGAGCTGCTCACGGCGCTCTCGGACCTCACGCCGCGCGCCGCCGTGGTGCCGATGTGCTCGACCGTAACGGCCGGAATGGTGGACGGGGCGGAGCTCGGGCCGGCGTACTGGGTCGACAACCTGCGCGCGCCGGTGCTGTTCTCGCAGGTCACGCAGCGCTTGATCGGCGAGGGTCACACGCTGTTCGTCGAGGTGAGCCCTCACCCGGTCCTGCTGCCAGCCATCGAAGACGGATTGCAGGAAGGGGGGCGCGGCGGTGTCGCGCGCGCGTCGCTCCGGCGCGAGCAGGAGGAGCGAGGCGCCCTGCTATCGTCGCTCGGGGCGCTCCATGCCCATGGTTATCCGGTGAGCTGGGAGCGGCTCCATCCGGCGGGTGGGCAATGCTTGCCGCTTCCGACATACCCCTGGCAGCGAAACCGGTACTGGGTCGCGGCTGGGCGTGCGCTACGGGGAGCGACAGCGACAGGCCATCCGCTGCTGGGAGCTCGCGTGCCGATGGCGGGGGCTGGCGCGGTCTTCGAGGCGGTGCTGGGCATCGTGACGACGCCCTACCTCGCGGATCATCGCGTGCTTGGCCGCGTGGTGGTGCCGGCGGCGGCTGTGCTGGAGCTCGTGTACGCGGCGGCGCACGCAGGGGCGGAGCCCTCCCGGATCGAGGCGCTCGTACTGCACACACCGCTCCTGCTGCCGGAAACCGATGCGCGTCGCGTGCAAGTGGTGCTCTCGGAGGCGAGCGCGGAGGGCATGACGGCGAAGGTCTACAGCCAGCCGAGTGGCGCGTCGCCGGACGAGGGGTGGACAGCACATGCGTCGGGGCTCGTTCGGCGGCTGTCCGGCGGGGCTGCACGCGCGGCGGTGGATCTCTCCTCGGTGCGTGCGCGATGCTGCAATCCAGTCCCGGTGGCCGAGCTGTATGCGGCGTGGCGCGACGCGGGGCTCGTGTGCGGGCCGGTCTTCCAGGGGATCACAGAGCTCGGGCGGGGCGACGGCGAGGCTGTATCGCGGGCCGTCGTGCCGGCGGAGGTGAGCGCCGAGGCAGAAGCGCATGGCATGCACCCGGCGCTGCTCGATGCGGCACTCCAAACCCTGAGCGCGGCGCTGGGCCTCGGCGCTGGGGCTGGCGCCGACGTCTTCATGCCCTTCGAGGTGGGCGAATTCATTCTATGGCAGGAGGGGGCGGCGGCGGCCTGGGTGCACGCGCGGAGAACGAGCGCGGCGGGCGTGGACGCGGACCTTTTGTCGGGCGACGTCACGGTGATGGACGAGCGCGGCGAGGTGCTCGCGGAGCTCAACGGGGTGAGGCTCAAGCGCGCGGACGTCAACGCATCGAGGCGCACGGAGGAGGCGGCGTCGAAGGCCTCGCTGGTCGAGCTCACGTGGCAGGACGTGACACCGGCGAGCCCCGGGAAGGCGCCAGCGGGAGCGTGGCTCGTGCTCACGATGGGCTCTGCGCTTTCGGCGGGGCTCTCGGCGCGGCTCGAGGCGGCGGGAGCGCGCTGCGTCACCATGGCTCCCGGGGATCTCGGCGCCGCGCTCACCGCTATCGATGCGGCGGGCGCTCCGCTGGAAGGGGTCATCGGCCTGTGGGGGACGGGGCGCGCAGCGGAGCCCGTGGGCGCACCTGCGGATCGGGTCGAGGCGCTCGCTGGGGCGGGGCTCGCGCTCGTTCAAGCGCTTCTTTCGCGTAGGGCGCCGGATGCGCCTCGTCTGCTTTGGGTGACCGAGGGCGCACAGGCCGTGCGCGCGGGAGAGCCGGTTGCGATCGCCGAGGCGCCGCTCTGGGGGCTCGGGCGGGTGGTGATGCAGGAGCACCCGGAGCTCGGGTGCACGCTGATGGATGTGGAGCCCGGCGCGGCGGATGCGCTCGATTCGTTGTGGCAGGAGATCCAGGCGACCGATGGGGAGAGCCAGGTCGCGTGGCGCGCGGGCAGGCGCCATGCGGCGCGGCTCGTCCATGCTTCCGCGGAGCGCACGCGCGCGGAGGCCCTTTCCCTAACAAGAGACGGGACGGCGCTGATCACGGGCGGGCTTGGGGCCCTGGGGCTGCACGTGGCGAGGTGGCTTTGGGAGGAGCACCACGTCGGGCATATCCTGCTCGTGGGCCGGAGTGCGCCGGAGGGAGAGCGCCTGGCCGCGGTGGAGGCGCTGCGGGCCGCTGGCGCGCGTGTATCGGTGGCGCAGGTGGACGTATGCGACGCATCTGCGGTGCGGGCGCTGCTCGGCGCAATGCCGCCCGAACTACCCCTCCGCGGCGTGATCCATGCGGCGGCAGCCCTGGACGACGGTGTGCTGCGGGAGCAGACCGCGGCCCGCTTCGCGACGGTGCTGTCGCCGAAGGTGCGGGGCGCGTGGAACCTGCACGTGGAGACGCGCGCGCTGCCGCTCGATTTCTTCGTGATGTTTTCCTCGATGTCCTCGCTGCTGGGGCCCGCGGGGCACGGAGCCTATGCGTCGGCCAACGCGTTCCTCGACGCGCTCGCCGCCGAGCGGCGGGCCGAGGGGCTGCCTGCGCTGAGCTTGAGCTGGGGCATGTGGGCCGAAGGCGGCATGTTCGAGAAGCTCAACCAAGCCCAGCGCGCGCGCCTGACGCGGCAGGGCGCCGGCGCGATCCTTCCGGTCGAGGGGACCGCGCTCCTCGGGCAGGCTCTCTCGCGACCGGAGGCGCATCTTGGCGCCCTGCGGCTGGATCTGCGGTCCCTGCGGCAGACGCTCGGGGCCACCGTGCCGCCGCTCTGGCGAGCGCTCCTGCCGTCGCGGGCCGCGCGCCCCCTCATGCCGGTCTCGGCCGGCTGGATCGCACGCCTCGCCGCGCTCGCACCGGCGGCGCGCGTGGAGGAAATGGAGCGGGTCGTGCGGCTCGAGGTCGCGAAGGTGCTGTCCCTTCGATCTCCGGGCGAGCTGAGCATCCACCGCCCCTTCAAGGAGTTCGGGCTCGACTCCGTAATGGCGGTGGAGTTGCGCAATGCACTCGCGGCGCAAATGGGCAGCGTGCTGCCGGCGACGTTGGCGTTCGATTACCCGACCGTGGCAGCACTCGCCCGTCACCTGCTCGAGCAGATGAAGCTCGCTGCGGCTTCGAATGCAGGGGTGACCATGTCCGCGCCTGCGCAGGACGAGCCCATCGCGATCGTGGGCATCGGCTGCCGGTATCCCGGGGGCGTGCGCGATCCAGAGGGCTTCTGGCGGCTCCTCGACGAGGGCGTGGATGCGGTCCGGGAGGTGCCCGCAGATCGCTGGAACGTCGATGCCTATTACGATCCCAATCCGGACGCGCCAGGGAAGATGATGACCCGGTGGGGCGGCTTTCTGGACGAGGTGGATCGATTCGATCCGGGCTTCTTCGAGATCTCGCCGCGGGAAGCGGTCGGGATCGATCCCCAGCAGAGGCTGCTCCTGGAGGTGAGCTGGGAGGCGCTGGAGCGGGCCGGCCAGACGCCGGAGCGGCTCCTCGGCAGCGATACCGGCGTGTACATGGGGATCTGCAGCAACGAGTACCAGATGATGGCGCTCACCCGCCGTGCGGGCCTGGACAGCCATTCGCTGCTGGGGACTGCGCACAGCACGAGCGTGGGTCGCCTGTCGTATTGGCTCGGGCTCAAGGGGCCGAACATGCCGGTGGACACGGCGTGCTCGTCGTCGCTCGTGGCAGTGCACCTGGCGTGTCAGGCGCTCCGCGCTGGCGAGTGCTCGATGGCGCTCGCCGGTGGGGTGAACCTGATCCTGTCGCCCGAGTTCACCGTGTGCCTCAGCGGAATGCGGGCGCTGTCGCCGACGGGGCGTTGCCACACCTTCTCCGCCGACGCTGACGGCTTCGTGCGCAGCGAGGGTTGTGGCGTCCTGGTGCTGAAGCGGCTCGCGGACGCGCAGCGGGACGGCGACTCCATCCTGGCCGTGATTCGAGGGTCGGCCATCAACCAGGACGGGCGCAGCAATGGCTTGACGGCGCCCAACGGTCCCTCCCAGGAGGCGGTGGTCCGCCGGGCGCTCGCCCATGCGGGCGTATCGCCGTCGGACGTGGGTTATGTGGAGACGCATGGGACGGGGACCCCCCTCGGCGATCCGATCGAGGTGCAGGCGCTCGCGGCGGCGCTCGGCGAAGAGCGCCCTGTGGATCGTCCCGTCCTCATTGGTTCGGTGAAGACGAACCTCGGTCACACGGAGGGGGCCGCGGGCGTCGCGGGGCTCATCAAGGCGGTGCTCGCGCTCCAGCACGGCAAGATCCCCCGATCGCTGCACTTCTCGGCGCCGAATCCCCATATTCCCTGGGGATCCCTGCCGGTGAAGGTGGCCGCGGAGGCGACACCGTGGCAGAGGAACGGCGCGCCGCGAATCGCGGGCGTGAGCTCGTTCGGCTTCAGCGGCACCAATGCCCATGTGGTGCTCGCGGAGGCGCCCGCGCCGACGGTCGAGCGGACCGCGGTCGAATCGCTCACCCTTTTACCCCTGTCGGCGAAGAGCCCCGAGGCGCTCGCCTCCCTGGCCGAAGCATTCGGGAGCTTGGTGGAAGGGGGGACTTCGTCTCTTCACGATATCGCGTACACGGCGAGTGTCCGGCGCACCCATTTCGAGCACCGTCTTGCGGTGGTGGGAGGCTCGCGGGAGGAGCTGCTCACGTCGCTGGCTGCGGTGGCGCGCGGCGAGGCGAGCCCGTGGGCGGCGCGTGGGGAGGCGAAGCCCGACGCGCGGCCGAAGGTGGTGTTCGTCTATTCCGGTCAGGGGTCGCAATGGGTGGGGATGGGCCGCCGGCTGCTGGAGGCGGAGCCCGTGTTCCGTGCGGCGCTCGAGCGGTGCGAGCCGCTGGTCAATAAGCATGGTGGCTTCTCTGTGCTGGCGGCGCTGGAGGCGCCGGAAGAGAGCTCGCGGCTGCACGAGACCGAGGTGGTGCAGCCGGTGTTGTTCGCGCTCCAGGTTGGATTGACGGCGCTGTGGGGGTCGTGGGGCGTGGAGCCGGACGCGGTGCTTGGCCATAGCGTGGGGGAGGTAGCGGCGGCGCACGCGGCCGGGGCGCTGAGCCTCGAAGAAGCGGTGCGTTTGGTGTGCATCCGTGGACGTGTGATGCAGGGTGCGACGGGGCTGGGGAAGATGGCTTCGGTGGCGCTCCCCGAGGAAGCTGCGCGTGCGGCCTTGGAGGGGATGGCGAGCCGGCTCGCGATTGCAGCGATCAACGACCCGGGTTCTGTGGTGCTCGCCGGAGAGGAGTCAGCGCTCTCCGAGGTTTTGGAGCGTTTGCAGGGCCAGGGCGTAGATTGCCGGAAGCTGCGGGTGAATTACGCATTTCACAGCCCGCTGATGGCGCCGTTCGAGGGTGCGTTGGTGCAGGAGCTTGGGCGCGTGGCGGTGGGGCGCGCGGCCCGGAGGATGTACAGCACCGTCACGGGCGAGCAGATCAAGGGTGAGGACCTCGGCGCCGGTTATTGGGGGAAAAACCTGCGGGAGCCGGTCCAGTTTGCGCAGGCGATCCGCTCTGCCGTACGAGATGGGGACCGCGTCTTCGTGGAGGTCGGTCCGCACCCGGTCCTGTCGAGCAACCTGGAGCAATGCCTCGCGGCGAGCGGGGAGAGCGGCCGGGTCGTGGGGTCGCTGCGGCGAGAGCGTGACGAGCAGCGGACGATGCTGCTGTCGCTGGGAGCGCTGTACGCGGGAGGGTATCCCGTGGAATGGCAGCGGCATTATCCCGCGGGCGGGCAATGCGTGCTGCTGCCAACGTATCCGTGGCAGAGGCAGCGATATTGGATCGACGGCGGGCGTGGGACGCGGCGCGCGGAAGCGTCGGGACACCCGCTGCTCGGGGAGCGTTTGCCCGTCGCCGGCGCGGGAGCGGTATTCGATAGCTCGCTGGGTGTCCAGGCGACGCCGTATCTCTCGGATCACCGTATCTTCGAGCAAGCGGTGGTGCCGGGGACGGCGTTCCTGGAGCTTGCGCACGCAGCGGCGGCAGCGCATGGGGGCCCGGGGCAGCACCGGGTGAAGGAGATGGTGCTGCAAACGCCGATGGTGCTCCCGGAGGCGGGGGAGCGGCGGGTGCAGGTGGTGCTGTCGGACGGGCCGGAGGGCCTGGGGGTGGCGATCTACAGCCAGCCCGGGGCCGCGCTTGCAGGCGATCCGTGGACCGAGCACGTGACGGGGCGGGTACAGCCGTGCCTCGAGGAGGCGGAGCCTCCGGCGATCGATCTCGCGGCGGCGCGCGCGCGGTGCCGTGAGAAGCAGGCCACGGAGCAGCTTTACGCGAAATGGCGGGAGGCGGGGCTCGCTTATGGTCCCGCTTTCCAGGGGATCGTGGATCTCTGGTGCGGCGAGGGCGAGGCCATCTCCCGGCTCGTGTTGCCCGCGGAGGCCGGCGACGACGCGGACGCCTATGGAATCCACCCGGCGCTCCTCGATGCGGCGCTGCAAACCCTGGGCGCAGCGATGGGCGCCCTGGCCGATGGGTTGGTGTACCTGCCGTTCGAGATCGGGGGATCCACCGTCTGGCGACCCGGAGCGACCGCGGCGTGGGTGTACGCGCGGCCGACCCCCGGGCGGAGCGCCGGTGCCGAGTTCCTGTCGGGTGACGTCGTGGTGTTGGACGAGCGCGGCGAGGTGCTGGCGGAGGTGACCGGCGTGCGGCTGAAGCGCGCCGAGGCCGCAGCGCTGCGCCACGCGGAGGGCGGCGCGCCGTCGGGTTGGTTGTATTCGCTGGCCTGGCAAGAGGTGAAGGCGCCCGACGATACGGGACTGTCGGCGGGCACGTGGCTCGTGCTGACGGCGGGCTCTGCCCTGGGAGACGCGCTGACGGCGAGCCTCCGGGCGACGGGCGCGCATTGCGTCGCCGTCTCCTTGGGCGCAGACATCACGACGAGCGCGGCGGAGGCGCTTGGTCCTGCGCTCGACGCGTCAGGCTCTGCATTGCAAGGTGTCGTGTGCCTCTTTGGCGCAGAGCGGACGCTCGCGGACGCGACAGCGGACCGGGTCTCCGCGCTCACGGCGGCGGCGCTGACGCTGGTGCAGGCGCTCGGGACGCGCAGGGCAGCGAGCGCGCCGCGGCTCTTTTGGGTGACCGAGGGCGCGCAGGCCGTGCACGCGAGCGAGGCGGTGGCGGTGGCCGAGGCGCCGCTCTGGGGACTTGGCCGTGCGGTGATGCTGGAGCACCCGGAGCTCGGGTGCACGCTGATTGACCTGGAACCTGGGGCGCCGGATGCCCTTGGCTCCCTGCGGCGGGAACTCGGTGCTGCGGACGGAGAGTCCCAGGTAGCCTATCGCGGAGGCAAACGTCACGCGGCGCGACTGATCAAGACGCCGACGCGTGCGGGCCTTGGGGTCCCCGACGCGACATCCTATCGCCTCGAGACGGCGGCGCGAGGCCTCCTCGACAAGCTCTGCCTGGTCGCGGCGGAGCGGCAAGCCCCTGGCGCGGGTGAGGTCGAGATCCGGGTGACGGCCTCGGGGCTCAATTTCCGCGACGTGATGAATGCGCTGGGGATGTATCCGGGCGAGGCCGGGCACCTCGGCGGCGAGTGCGCAGGAATCGTCACGGCCGTGGGGGAAGGCGTCTCGCATCTCGCAGCAGGCGACGCCGTGATGGCGCTGGCACCGCGGGCCTTCAGCCGGTTCGTGACGGTGGACGCGCGCCTCGTGGCCCGGCAGCCGCAGGGTCTCTCGGCCGAGCAGGCCGCGACGGTGCCCATTGCTTTCCTGACGGCCCTGTATGCGTTGCACGACCTGGGGGGGCTGCGGGCCGGCGAGCGGGTGCTGATCCACGCCGCCGCGGGGGGCGTGGGCATGGCGGCCGTGCAGGTCGCCGCGTGGGCGGGCGCCGAGGTGCTGGCCACGGCGAGCCCGTCGAAATGGGACGTCGTCCGGGCGATGGGCGTGCGGCACGTCCAGAGCTCCCGAACGCGCTCGTTTGCCGAGGCGTTCCGGGCGGTGACCGGGGGCGCCGGCGTGGACATCGTGCTCAATGCCCTGACGGGTGAGCTGGTGGACGCCGGGATGGAGCTGCTCGCGTCCGGGGGACGGTTCCTCGAAATGGGCAAGACCGATCTCCGCTCGCCATCGGCGGTGGCGGCGGTCCATCCGGGCATCCTCTATCGAGCGTTCGACTTGCTCGAGGCCGCTCCAGCGCGGATCCAGGAGCTCTTCGGGACGATCCTGGAGGGCTTTGCCGCCGGCCACCTGCGCCCGCTCCCGGTGCGCTCGTTCGCGATCACCGACGCCGAGGCCGCATTCCGGCTCATGGCCCAGGCCCGGCATATCGGCAAAATCGCCCTGCTCCCTGTCGGCGAGGCCGTGGCGTCGCCCATCGTTGCGGAAGGGACGGTGCTGATCACAGGTGGGCTTGGCGCATTGGGGCTGCACGTTGCGAGGTGGCTCTGGGAGGAGCACCGCGTCGGGCATCTGTTGCTCGTGGGCCGGCGTGCGCCGGAGGGAGAGCGCCTGGCCGCGGTGGAGGCGCTGCGTGCGGCGGGTGCGCGGATCACGGTCGCACAAGCGGACGTGTCCGATGCCTCGGCGGTCCGTGCGCTGCTCGACGCGGTGCCGCCCGAGGTTCCGCTGCGCGGGGTGATCCACGCGGCGGGTGCTCTGGACGATGGCATTTTGACGCAGCAGAGCCCGGAGCGCTTCGAGCGAGTGCTCGCTCCGAAGGTGCGTGGCGCGTGGAACCTCCACGTCGAGACGCGGACGCTCCCGCTTGATTTCTTCGTGCTCTTTTCGTCGGCGACGTCGGTGCTGGGCTCAGCGGGACAGAGCAACTACGCGGCAGCGAATGCGTTCCTGGACGGGCTTGCGGCGCAGCGGCGTGCCTCTGGGCAGCCGGGGCTCAGCGTGAACTGGGGAGCGTGGGCCGAGGGAGGCATGGCGGAGGCGCTGGACGAGGTGCAGCGTAGCCGGCTCGCGCGGCAGGGAATGGGTACGATATTGCCCAAGGAGGGCCTCCGGCTGCTGGAGCAAGCGTTGTCGCGTCCCGAGGCGCAGCTGTGCGTATTGCCGGTGGATCTGCGGGTGCTGCGGCAATCGTTTGCAGGCGTGGTGCCGCCGGTGTGGCGCGGTCTGGTCGGGCAGCGGTCAGGGCGAGCGCCCGCGGCGAAGGGGTGGGCCGCGTCGCTCCTCGGGCTGGCGCCGGAGGCGCGGCTGGACGAGATGGCAGCGTCTGTCCGTGCCGAAATCGCGAAGGTGCTGGCGCTGGGAGCGGCCAGTGACGTGCCCTCGGAGCGCCCATTGAGGGAGCTGGGGCTCGACTCGATGATGGCGGTGGAGCTGCGCAACGCGCTC
This sequence comes from Polyangium sorediatum, assembly GCF_029946465.1. Classification (NCBI taxonomy): domain Bacteria; kingdom Pseudomonadati; phylum Myxococcota; order Polyangiales; family Polyangiaceae; genus Polyangium; species Polyangium sorediatum. Next base: position 100,996 of record NZ_JARZHI010000026.1, on the reverse strand, counting down.
GCCGCGCGTGTGGGCAGGACGCTGCCGGCGACGCTGGTATTCGATCACCCGACGGTGGAGGCACTGGCGCGGTATCTGCTGGGGCAGCTCCAGCCGGCGGAGAGCAAAAGCGCAGCGGCGCCCGCAGCAGTGGCGGTGTCGACGGAGGAGCCGATCGCGATCGTGGGTATCGGATGCCGATATCCAGGAGGTGTGAAGGATCTCGATAGCTTCTGGCGCTTGCTGGACGAGGGCGTGGATGCGATCGGCGAGGTGCCTAAAGAGCGTTGGGACATCGAAGCGTATTACGATCCCGATCCTGACGCGCCGGGGAAGATGACGACGCGGTGGGGCGGGTTTCTCGACGGAGTGGATGGCTTCGACCCGGGGTTCTTCGAGATCTCGCCGCGGGAAGCAGCGAGCATAGATCCGCAGCAGAGGCTGCTGCTGGAGGTGAGCTGGGAGGCGCTGGAGCGAGCAGGGCAAACGCCGTCGCGGCTGCTGGGAAGCGACACGGGCGTGTACATGGGTATATGCAGCAACGAATACCAGACGATGGCGCTATCGCAGCCCGAGACGATAGATGCGTATTCGCTGCTGGGGACGGCGCATAGCACGACGGTAGGTCGCCTGTCGTACTGGCTTGGGCTCAAAGGGCCGAACGTGCCGGTGGACACGGCGTGCTCGTCGTCGCTCGTGGCAGTGCACCTGGCGTGTCAGGCGCTCCGCGCTGGTGAGTGCTCGATGGCGCTCGCTGGTGGCGTCAACCTCATGCTCTCGCCCGTCGCCACGGTGTACTTCAGCAAGGTACGGGCGGTGTCGCCCACGGGGCGTTGCCATACCTTCTCGGCGGACGCGGATGGTTATGTGCGCGGCGAGGGGTGCGGCATCGTCGTGCTGAAGAGGCTCTCGGACGCGGAGCGGGACGGCGATCCGATCCTGGCGGTGCTCCGAGGTACGGCCGTCAATCAGGACGGGCGAAGCAATGGCTTGACGGCCCCCAATGGCCCCTCGCAGGAGGCGGTGATTCGTCGCGCGTTGCAGCAGGCGGGCGTGGCGCCTGCGGCGGTCGGGTACGTGGAGGCGCACGGGACGGGCACGCCGCTGGGCGACCCGATCGAGGTGCAGGCGCTCGGCGCGGTGCTGGGTGAGGGGAGGCCGGCGGATCAACCCGTCGTGATCGGCTCCGTGAAGTCGAACTTCGGCCACGCCGAGGCCGCCGCGGGGGTGGCGGGGCTCATCAAGGCGGTGCTCGCGCTCCGCCACGATCGTATCCCGCGGTCGCTGCATTACACGGGGCCGAACCCCCACATTCCGTGGGCCGAGCTCCCGGTGAAGGTGGCCAGCGAATCCCTGCCGTGGCCCAGGAACGGCGCGTCACGCATTGCAGGGGTGAGCTCGTTCGGGCTCAGCGGGACCAATGCGCACGTGGTGGTGGCGGAGGCGCCCGCGCCGCGGACGATCGTATCTGCCCCCTCCGAGGGGCCGAGCGTCCTGCTGCTCTCGGCGAAGACCTCGGAGGCGCTGGCCGCCCAGGCCGGCGCATGTGCGAGCTTCCTGTCTGGAGAGCTGACGGCGGGTCTCGACGATATCGCCTACACGGCGAGCGTCCGCCGAGCCCACCACACGCACCGGCTCGCGGTGGTGGGCCGGGGGCGGGACGATCTCCGTACAGCATTGGAAGCTTTTGCGCGTGGGGAGCGCGCCGCTGGGCTCGTACGGGGCGAGGCGCGGTCGGGCGCACGACCGAAGCTCGTCTTCGTGTATCCCGGCCAAGGCGCGCAATGGCTCGGCATGGGACGCGAGCTCTTCAGGGAAGAGCCAGTCTTCCGCGCCGCTGTGGAGGCGTGTGATCGCGCCATCGCGCAAGAGTCAGGCGTCTCGGTCATCGAAGAGCTGCACGCGGCCGCAGATCGCTCTCGGCTCGCGGAAATCGACGTCGTCCAGCCGGTCCTGTTCTCGATGTCGGTCGCGCTGTCGGCACTATGGCGCGCGTGGGGGGTCGAGCCCGACGCGGTCGTGGGCCATAGCATGGGCGAGATCGCTGCGGCGCACGTCGCGGGTGCGATGTCCCTGGAGAGCGCGGCGAGCGTCGTGTGCCGCCGGAGTCGGCTCCTCAAGAAGCTCATCGGCCGCGGGGCCATGGCGCTCGTGGAGATGACCGTTTCCGAGGCCGCGCAGGCAATCTCGCCGTATGACGGCCGGATCTCGATCGGCGGCAGCAACAGCGCGCGGGCCACCGTGCTCTCGGGTGAAATCGCCGCGCTCGAAGAGCTGATGGAGCGCTTGCGCGGCCAAGAGGTTTTCTGCCGGATGGTGAAGGGCACTGTCCCTTCGCATGGCCCCCGGGTGGATTTCCTTCTGCCGGAGCTCCGTGACGTCCTCCGTGGGGTCGAGGCCCAGGCCGGCGCGGTTCCGATCTATTCGACGGTCACCGGCGATGTAAACGACGGCGCGATGTACGGCGTCGATTACTGGCTGCGTAACCTTCGCGAACCGGTGCTCTTCGCGCAGGCCGTGGAGCGCCTGCTCGCGGACGGTCATGCGCTGTTCGTCGAGATGAGCCCACATCCGATCCTCACGCCCGCGATCGAGGAGACCATGCGTCGCGGCGAACGCGGAGGGGTGGCGCTGCCGTCCCTGCGCAGGGAGCAGGACGAGAAGCGGGAACTGCTCCTGTCGCTGGGCGCGCTCCACGCAAACGGCCACGCCGTGGAGTGGGAGCGGTTTTACCCCTCGGCGGGGCAGTGCATCCCCCTGCCGACGTATCCATTCCAGCGAGAGCGCTACTGGCTGGAGGAGGCGGCGGTCGCCGCGCCGCGTGCATCACGCGCCGGCGCGGGCCATCCGCTGCTCGGCACGTCCTTCACGGTCGTCACCCAGCCCGGCGCGCGCTTCTGGGAGCGGACGCTCGGCATCGAATCGAGCTCGTACCTCACCGATCATCGGGTGGAGGACGAGGTGGTACTGCCGGGCGCGGCTTACGTGGAAATGGCGCTCGCCGCAGCAGCCGAGGTTCATGGCGAGGGCGCGCACGCCGTAGAGGAAATTTCTTTCGAGCGGATGCTGACCTTGCCCCAGGGGAGCGCCCGGACGGTGCAAGCGGTGCTCACGGAGCAGGGGCCTGGCCGTGCTTCGTTCCAGGTGTCGAGCCGTGACGCGTCGGACACGGCGTGGGTGCGGCATGCGACGGCGAGCCTCCGCGTGGGCGAGCGCGTGCCAGACAAGGCCTCGGTGCACGAACTCCCCAGCGCGATCCAGGCCCGCTGCCCGGCGCTCGTCTCCGCGGCGGACCATTACCAGCGGATGGCTGGGCACAGGATTGGTTATGGCCCCGAATTCCAGGGCGTCGAACAGCTCTGGATCGGGCCGGACGAGGTGCTCGGCCGCGTGCGCCTGCCGGACGCGTCCACGCGGGAGGCCGCCTCGTACCGGATTCACCCTGCATTGCTCGACGCCTGCTTTCAGGTGGTGAGCGGGCTGTCTCCGGTCCGGGACGGCACGACGGGCGAAGCGGCGCCGTATGTGCCGATAGGGCTCGCGCGAGCGAGCCTCGCGCGCCGGCCTGGGCGCGAGATGTGGGTGCACGCGCGCCGCCGCGACGGTGAAGGCGGCCCCGAGGGCGTTTTCAGCGGCGACATCGTCCTCTTCGACGACGACGGGCAGGTCTTCGGAGAGGCCAGCGGGCTTCGTGTCCAGCCGCTCTCGCCGAGCGCGCTCGGGCGCAAGGCTCCTCAAGAGAAATGGCTGTACGCGCTTGCGTGGCAAAGAAAAGACCACGGTGTCGCCCCCCCCTCGCCGCGCACCGAGCCATTGCCCGGGGCCTACCTGCTGTGGATGGACCGACGCGGAACCGGTGCGGCGTTGTCCGCGCTTCTCGCGGACCTGGGCGAGCGTTGCATTCAGGTGATCGCGGGGGAGCGATGCGCCCGCGTACGCGAGGGGCTCTACGAGGTCGACCCCTCGGACCCCGAGGGGTATCGGTTCGTGCTGCGCGACGCGTTCAGCAAGGAGCAGCCTTGCCGTGGGGTCATTCATCTGTGGAGCCTGGACGCAGCAGAGGTCGGCGCGACGAGCGCCGAGACGCTCGAGAAGGACCAGCGCCTCGGGATCGTGAGCGCGCTGCACCTCGCGCAGGCGGTCCTGCGCGCTGCGTGGCGCGATCTGCCGCGGCTCTTGTTGGTGACGCGCGGAGCTCAGGCGGTCGGGGCGGAGGCCGAGGTGGCGATTGCGCAGGCGCCGGTGTGGGGATTCGGCCGTACGCTGGCGCTCGAGCATCCGGAGATGGAATGCACGCGCCTGGATTTGAGCCCGCAGCCCGGAGCGGATGAGGCCTCGGCGCTGCTCGCGGAACTCTTGTCGAGCGATGGCGAGGATCAGGTCGCGCTGCGGGAGGAGGGGCGCTGGGTGGCCCGCCTCGTCCGGAACTCCTTCCAATCCGATCGAGCCGCGAGCGCCCCCCGCCGGCTCGAGCCCGCGAAGGGCCGGCCATTCCGCCTCGAAATCTCGGAGCCGGGCGTGCTGGAGCGCCTCACGCTGCAGGGGATCGAGCGCCGCCCGCCCGGCCCTGGGCAGGTCGAGATCGAGGTGGACGTCGCGAGCCTGAACTTCATCGATGTCATGAAGGCCATGGGCATCTACCCTGGGCAGGGCGACGGCGCCGTTGCGCTCGGGAGCGAGTGCGCCGGCCGCGTCGTTCGTGTCGGTGAAGGCGTCGCCGATGCGATGGTCGGGCAGGACGTCCTCGCGCTCGCCTTGGAGGGCGCGAGCTCCCACGTGACCACGGATGCTCGTTTCGTTGTGCCGAGGCCCTCCTCGATCGGTATCGACGAGGCGAGCGCGATCCCGGTCGTTTACTTGACGGCATGGTATGCCCTCCGCCACGTGGGTCGCCTCTCCGCGGGCGAGCGGGTGCTCATCCATTCTGCCGCGGGGGGCACGGGCCTCGCCGCCATCCAGATTGCGAAGCTGCTCGGCGCGGAGATCTTCGCCACCGCGGGGTCTCCCGAGAAGCGCGAGATGCTGCGCGGCATGGGAATCCGCCACGTCATGGACTCCCGCACGCTCTCCTTCGCGGAGGAGGTGCTGGAGGTGACGCGTGGCGAGGGCGTGGACGTGGTGCTGAACTCGCTCGCGGGAGAGGCCATCACGAAAAGCATGTCGGTCCTCGCGCACGACGGGCGCTTCCTGGAGATCGGCAAGCGCGACATCTATGCGGACCGCCCGATGGGCCTTTCCCATTTCCGCAAGGCCCTCAGCTACTCCGCCATCGATCTTGGCGGCCTGCTCAACAGAAAACCGGCGCTCGTCAGCGCTCTCCTCCGCGAGGTGATGGCAGAAATCGAGGCGGGGAGGCTCGCGACCCTTCCTTGCCAGCGATTCCCCGCGTCGAGGGTCGAGGAAGCGTTCCGCTTGATGGCGCGGGGGCAACACGTCGGCAAGATCGTGGTCGACATGCGTGATCCGGAGGCCCGGATCGCGACATCCATGGGCGCGGCGCGATCGGGCATTCGTGCGGACGGCAGCTATCTGATCACCGGCGGTCTCGGCGGCCTCGGCTTGTCCGTGGCCGCGTGGATGGTCCGCGCGGGCGCACGTCATCTCGCGCTGCTCGGTCGCAATGGCCCCTCCGAGGCGGCGCGGGCCGCTATCTCCGCAATGGCGGAAGCGGGCGCAGAGGTGCGCGTCCTCCAGGCGGACGTCGCCCTTTGCGCGGATGTGGACCGTTCGCTCGCGGAGATCGAGCAGCACATGCCGCCGCTCCGCGGTGTCGTGCACGCGGCGGGAATCCTCGAGGATCATACCATCGTGGAGCTCTCCCGGGAGCACGTCCGGAACGTCATGGGTCCCAAGATGCAGGGCGTTTGGAACCTGCACACCCGGACGTCGCACAGGCCGCTCGACTTCTTCGTCCTCTACTCCTCGGCAGCCTCGCTGGTAGGCGCGCCGGGCCAGGCGAACTATGCGGCGGCCAATGCATTCCTGGACGCGTTCTCCCATCATCGGCGGACGCTGGGGCTGCCGGCGTTGTCGATCAACTGGGGACCTTTCTCCGAAGTGGGCCTCGCGGCGGCGCAGCAGAATCGCGAGCAGCGGCTCGTGAATCGAGGCATCAAGAGCCTCTCGCCGGCGCTCGGGCTCGAGGTGCTGGAGCGCCTGCTCGCGGGGGAGCATGCCCAGATAGGGGTGTTCGATCTCGACCTGCGCCAGTGGCTCGAGTTCTACCCGAGCGCGGCGGGAATGCCGCTCTGGTCCGAGCTCCAGCGTGAAGGGACGCGCGCGCAACCAGGCGCGGGCGAGGCGCTCAAGTTCCGGCAGACGCTGGCGACATCCCCGCCGGCCGAGCGTCCGGCGCTGCTCGGCCGCCTCCTCGCCGAGGAAATCGGCAGGGTGCTGCGATTGCCTGCCGCGAAGATCGATCCCCTGGCCGCGTTCAGCACCCTGGGTGTGGACTCCTTGATGAGCCTCGAGCTCCGCAATCGACTGGAGGTCAGCCTGGGCATCAAGCTCTCCGCGGCCCTCCTCTTCACGTATCCCAACATCACGTCCCTCGTGGATCACCTCTTGGACAAGATGGAGTTCCGCGCAGAGGCAAAAGCATCCGAGCCAGCAGACGTTATCGGACCTGTGGTCGAGCCCCTCGGGGGGGTCGACGCGGGCGCCGGTGCGGAAGAGCTCCCGGACGACGCGCTGCTGGCCGCGTTCGACGCATCGTTGAATCGTATCAAGACGGAAAAGCTGCGATGACCGCTTCTGTTCAAGAGTATGCCAATCGCCTGCGTGAGGCGATGCTGGTCCTCAAGCAAATGGAGTCGAAGCTCGAGGCCATGGAGCGCGAGCGGACGCAGCCGATTGCCATCATCGGCATGGGTTGCCGATTTCCTGGCGGCATCACGGGGCCGAATTCCTTCTGGAAGCTGCTCGAGCGCGGCGGCGACGCCATCACGGAGGTCCCCGCCGAGCGCTGGAGCCTCTCGGGCGTGGTAGATGGCGACGACGTGTCCGCCGAAGCGCGCGCCGTCCGCTGGGGAGCCTTCCTCAAGGACGTGGATCTCTTCGACGCGCAGTTCTTCGGGATCTCCCCGAGGGAGGCGATGAGCCTCGACCCACAGCAACGATTGCTCCTCGAGGTCACCTGGGAGGCCTTGGAGCACGCCGGTCAGGTCCCCGAGAGCCTCGTGGGGAGCCGGACAGGGGTGTTCGTGGGCATGTCGAGCAATGACTTTTCCCTTCTCAAGGCCACCGTCGGCAGCGCCAAGCGCGACGTGTACGACGTGACCGGCAATGGTCATTGCTTTCCTCCCGGACGTCTGTCCTATGTCCTCGATTTCCGTGGACCGAGCCTCGCGGTGGATACCGCCTGTTCCTCGTCGCTCGTGGCGATCCACCTCGCCTGCCAGAGTTTGCGGAATGGAGAGAGCGCGCTGGCCCTCGCGGGCGGCGTCAACCTGATGCTCTCCCCGACGATGACGGACCTCATTTCGACCACGGGTGCCCTCTCGCCTGACGGACGTTGCAAGACCTTCGACGCGCGGGCCAATGGATTCGTGCGCGGCGAGGGGTGCGGGGTCCTCGTTCTCAAGCGCCTCTCGGATGCCATGGCCGCTGGCGATCGTGTCCTCGCGGTGATCCGGGGCTCGGCGATGAACCAGGATGGCCGCTCCACGGGGCTCACTGCGCCCAACGTGCTCTCGCAGCAGGCACTCTTGCGGAGCGCGCTGGAGAGCGCCCGGGTCTCGGCCGCAGACATCGGTTACATCGAGACGCACGGGACGGGGACCTCGCTCGGAGATCCTATCGAGCTCGAGGCGCTCGGCGCGGTGCTCGGCGCGCCGCGCCTGGACGGCTCGGTCTGCGCGCTCGGGGCGCTGAAGACCAACGTAGGCCACCTCGAGGCAGCGGCGGGGGTCGCGTCGGTGATCAAGGTGGTGCTGTCCATGCAGCACCAAGCGATTCCAGGGAACCTACATTTCAAGAAGCTCAATCCGCGGATCAACCTCGATGGCATGCCGTTCGTCATTCCGACGGAGAAACTCGCATGGGGAGCGAGCGGCAAGGCGCGCCTCGCGGGGGTGAGCTCGTTCGGGATCAGCGGGACCAACGCGCATGTGGTCCTGGAAGAAGCGCCGCGTGCTGCCGGCGAGTCCGCCGCCGCCGATGCGTGGGTCGTCTTGCCGCTCTCGGCGAAGAGCCGCGAGGCACTCGCCGCCCTGGCCGAGGCGTATCGTAGGTCATGGGCCGACGGCGCGGCGGCGAGCCTACGCGATATCGCATATACCGCGAGTGTCCGGCGCAGCCACCACGCGCATCGGCTCGCGGTGGTGGGCCGGACGCGGGACGAGATCGCTGCATCGCTGGAGGCATTCACGCGAGGCGAGGCTGGCGCGGGGGTGGTGCATGGCGATGCTACGCCCGGCGCGCGTCCGAAGGTGGTGTTCGTGTATCCCGGTCAAGGATCGCAATGGGTAGGGATGGGGCGCCGGCTGCGGGAGGAGGAGCCGGCCTTCCGCGCCGCCCTCGATGCGTGTGACCAGGCGATCGCGCGCGAATCGGGCTTCTCCGTGATCGAGGAGCTCCACGCCGACGCCGAAAGGTCCAAGCTCGCGCAGATCGACGTCGTCCAGCCGGCGCTTTTTGCGATTGAGGTGGCCCTCACGGCATTGTGGCGATCGTGGGGCGTGGAGCCGGACGCCGTGGTCGGCCACAGCATGGGGGAGGTCGCCGCCGCGCACGTCTCCGGTGCGCTCAGCCTCGAGGACGCTGCGCGGATCATCTGCGGTCGCAGCAAGCTCTTGCGTCGCGTGAGCGGCCAGGGCGCGATGGCGCTCGTGGAGCTTTCGCTCCCGGAGGCGGAGGCGGCGATTCGGGGCTTCGAGGATCGATTGTCGGTGGCCGTCAGCAACAGTCCGCGGTCCACGGTCCTCTCCGGGGATCCCCGTGCGCTCGACGAGGTGGCCGCCCGGCTCACGCAAGAGGGCGTGTTTTGCCGGATGATCAAGGTCGACGTCGCCTCGCACAGCCCTCAGATGGATCCGCTGCTCCGGGACATCGTGGATTCGCTCGCGGCGCTGTCGCCGCGTGCTGCCCGCATCCCGATGTACTCCACCGTCACGGGCGTGGTGACCTCGGGCCCGGAGCTCACCGCCGAGTACTGGGGTCGCAACCTGCGGGCCCCGGTGCTGTTTTCCCAGAGCGTGCAGCGCCTCCTGCAGGAAGACCACACGCTGTTCGTGGAGATGAGCCCGCATCCGATCCTGGTGCCGGCGATCGAGGAGGCATTGCGGCACGGCGAGCGCACCGGCGTCGCGCTGCCTTCTTTCCGGCGGGAGCAGGACGAGCGGCGCGAGCTCCTTTTGTCGTTCGGGGCGCTCTACGCCCACGGTTTTGCCGTGGATTGGAAGCGCCTCTACCCGTCGGGCGGCCAATGCATCGCGCTGCCGACCTATCCATTCCAGCGGCAGCGATACTGGGTCGAGGCGCCCCCGCCCATGGACGCCGCCGCCGCGCGCCGCCTGCCGCTGCGCGACGAGGCCACCGGGCTCACTGCCGAATCGCACGCAAAGAGCGCGTCGGACGAGGAGGAGCCCTCCGATCGATGGCTGTATGAGCTCGCATGGCATCGCAAGGATCGCGCTGTGGAAGCTCCCGAAACGGGCGCGAAGCTGTCCACTGGCGCCTTCCTGCTGTGCATGGACCGGGGTGGGGCGGGCGCCGCGGTTTCGGCGCTCCTCGAGGCTCGGGGCGAAGCCTGCGTGCAGGTCCTCCCGGCGGAGCGATATGCGCGCATCCGCGAGGGGCTGTACGAGGTCGACGGGCGGGATCCTGAAGGCTATCGGGCCGTGCTCAGGGATGCCTTCGGCGCGGAGCGACCCTGCCGCGGCGTGATCCACATGGGGAGCCTCGACGCCACGCCGATCGAGCAGACGACGCCGGAGACGCTGCACGCGGATCAGCGACAGGGGACCGTGAGCGCGCTCCATCTCGCGCAGGCATTGCTCGGAGCCGGATGGCAAGGGCTTCCCCGGCTGCTTCTCGTGACACGTGGAGCGCAACCGGCAGGGTCCGCGGTGACGGCGCCCGCGCAGGCCCCGGTATGGGGCATCGGCCGGACCCTTTTGCTGGAGCACCCCGAGCTCCGCTGCACGCAGGTCGATCTGAGCCCGAAGCGAGGTGAGGACGAGGCGTCGGCGCTGCTCGGCGAGCTTGCCTCGATGGATGGGGAGGATCAGGTCGCCCTGCGCGAGGACGGGCGCTACGTGACCCGCCTCGTCCGAACCAGCGCGCGGACCACGAATGCGAACGGAATCGAGGGCCCCACGATTCGCTCGGACGGTTCCTATTTGATCACCGGTGGTCTCGGCGGGCTGGGGCTATCGATCGCGCAATGGATGGTCGAGAAGGGCGCGCGCCATGTGGTCCTGGTCGGTCGCAGCAAACCGACCGACGCGGCGCAGGCGGCCATTGTCGCCATGAAGGAGCGGGGCGCCGAGATCCGGGTCGTCGCAGCGGATGTCTCGCGGTCCGCCGACGTCGAGCGAATGTTCGAGGACATCGAGCGGCACGCGCCGCCGCTCCGGGGCGTCCTCCACGCGGCGGCGGTGATCGATGACCGCATGGCGCTGGAGCTCACCTGGGAGTCCTTCGAGAAGGTGATGGGCCCGAAGATCCTGGGCGCCTGGAACCTGCACACCCGGAGCTTGCGCTCGGGGCTGGACTTCTTCGTGCTGTATTCCTCGGCTGCTTCGCTGGTGGGCTCGCCCGGCCAGGGGAACTACGCGGCATCGAATACGTTCCTGGATGCGCTCGCGCACCACCGCCGGGCGCTCGGGCTCCCGGGGCTGTCCATCAACTGGGGACCGTTCTCCGAGGTGGGGCTCGCGGCGGCGCAGCAAAACCGCGGGGAAAGGTTATCGTATCGCGGGATCAAGAGCATCTCGCCCGAGGAGGGCGCGCACGTGCTCGAGCGTCTGCTTCGCGCGGGGCTCTGCCAAGCCGGCGTGCTCGATCTGAATCTGCAAAAATGGCTCGAATTTTATCCCGCCGCGGCGGGGAGGCCGTTGTGGTCGGTGCTCTCGCGCGAGGGTGACTCGGCGAAGCAGAATGCAGGGCAGGCAGCTCGCGTCCGCGACGCGCTCATGAATGCCGCACCCGAGGAGCGTCCGGCGCTCCTCGAGAGGCACATCATCGAGGAGCTCGGCAGGATCCTGCGCCTCCCCGCCGCGAACATCGATCGCCGCGCCGCGTTCGGCAGCCTGGGCGTCGACTCGCTCATGAGCCTGGAGCTCCGCAATCGACTGGCGACGAGCCTCGGGCTCAAGCTCCCGGCGACCCTGCTCCTCACCCATATCGACGTCGCGTCCTTGGGCCAGTCCCTGCTCGCGCAGCTCGCGCTCGATGCCAGCGAGGCCGAGGCCTCACCCCTCCCGGTTGCCCACGCGCCCGAGACGGCGCCGGCATCCGAGCAGGGGGGCTGGGCGCCGCTCTCGTATGGTCAGCGCGCCCTCTGGTTCCTGTACGAATCGGTCCCGGAGAGCACCGCATACAACGTCATCCCCGCGCTCCGCATCCGGGCTCGCCTGGACGTCGCGAGCTTGCGGCGGGCATTCCAGCAGCTCGCACGTCGCCACCCCTCGCTGCGCACGACCTATGCGCTGCGCGGAGAGGAGGTCCTTCAGCGCGTCGAGCCGAGCGTGGAGGTACCGTTCGATATCGTGGATACCTCCGGGTGGAGCGATCAGGAGCTCCCCCAGCGCGTCGCCGACGCCGCGCATCAGCGCTTGAACCTGGAGCGGGGCCAGATCCTGAAGGTAGAGCTCTTCTCGCGCTCGCCCGAGGATCACGTGCTCTTGATCGTCGTGCACCACGTCGCCGTCGATCTCTGGTCCCTCGGCGTGATCATGAAGGAGCTATCGGCGCTCTACGCGGCCGAAGTTCGGGGCGCACGTGCCGAGCTGCCCGCGCTCCCCGCCACGTACGTCGACTTCGCGCGCTGGCAGGTCGACATGCTGGCTGGCGCGGAGGGACAGCGGCACCTCGAATACTGGAAGAAGGAGCTCCGCGGCGAGCTGCCCGTGCTCCATTTGCCAACGGACAGGGCCAGACCGCCGGTGCAAACCTATCGTGGCGGCCTGCACATCTTCAGCCTGCCTCCGGAGCTCGCCAAGAGGATCAAGTCGTTCGCGCGCACCGAGGGCACGACGCTCTACACGCTCCTCCTCGCTGCCTTCAAGGTGCTGCTCCACCGGATCACCGGGCAGGGTGACCTCCTCGTGGGCTCCGCGGTGGCCGGGCGCAGCAGCGATCTCTTCCAATCGGTCGTCGGCTATTTCGTCAGCCCGGTCGTCCTGCGCTCCAACTTCGAGGACGACCCCACCTTCCGCGCCGCGCTGCACCGGATCACCCAGACCGTGCTCGGCGCGATCGAGCATCAGGATTACCCGTTCCTGCTCCTCGTGGAGCAGCTTCTGCCGTACCGGGATCCCTCGCGCACGCCCATGATCGACGTCATGTTCGTCCTGCAGCGATCCCATATCTTCGATGAGATGGCAGCGCTCGCGCTCGGCGACCCGAACGCGCGGCTCATGCTCGGGGACCTGGAGATGGAGTCCTTCTCCTTGCCCGAGCGGGAGGCGATGTTCGATATCACGATGATGATGGCCGAGGCGAAGGGCACGTTCTTCGCCTGGCTCCAGTACAACGCGGACCTGTTCGATGCCGCGACGATCGAGCGGATCGCGGGCCAGTTCGTGGTGTTGCTCGAGGGCATCGTGGAGACGCCGGAGCGCCGGGTCTCGGAGCTGCCGCTGCTCACGGAGGCCGAGCGGCAGCAGGTGATCTCGGCGTGGAACGAGACCGACACCGCATACCCGAAGGATCGCTGCGTCCACGAGCTCTTCGAGGCGCAGGCGGCGAGGACGCCGGACGCCGTGGCGGCGGTGTATGGCGAGCAGCGCATCTCGTATGGAGAGCTCGACCGGCGCGCCAATCGGCTCGCCCATCACCTGCGGTCGCTCGGGGTGGGGCCCGAGGTGCTCGTCGGCATTTGCATCGAGCGGTCGGTGGAAATGGTGGTGGGGCTGCTCGGGATCCTCAAGGCGGGAGGGGCGTACGTTCCGCTCGACCCGACCTATCCCAAGGAGCGACTCGCCTTCATGCTCCGGGACACGCGCGCGCCGGTGGTCATCACCCAGGTGCGATTCCAGGACCGGCTGCCCCAGCACGACGGCCACGTCGTCTACCTGGAAGAAGGCGACACGCTCCTCTCGGACCTACCCACGTCGAATCCGGCGTCGGGTACGACGTCGAGGAGCCTGGCGTATGTGATCTACACGTCGGGCTCGACGGGCCAGCCCAAAGGCGCCTCCATCGAGCACCGGTCTATCACGCGCCTGGTGCTCGATACCGATTACGTTCGGATCGACCCGACCGATCGTGTCGCCCAAGCGGCCAATTGCGCGTTCGACGCGGCCACGTTCGAGATATGGGGCCCCCTCTTGAACGGCGCCTCCATCGTCGGCCTGTCCCGCGACGTCACCCTGAACCCGCAGGAGCTCGCGCGGAAGCTACGGGAGACGGGGATCACCACGATCTTCCTCACCACGGCGCTCTTCAATCAGATCGCGCGTGACGCCCCACAGGCCTTCGCGACGGCGCGCGCCGTCCTGTTCGGGGGGGAAATGGTCGATCCGGGCTGCGTCCGCGAGGTGCTTTCGCACGGCGCTCCGGCGCGGCTGCTCCACGTCTATGGTCCGACAGAGACCACGACGTTCGCTTCCTGGCACCTCGTCGAGAATGTACCGGGGGACGCAGTGACCGTGCCCATTGGGCGGCCTATCGCGAACACCCGGCTCTATGTGCTGGACGCGCACATGCGACCCGTACCGATCGGCGTGCCGGGGGAGCTCTACATCGGCGGTCCGGGCGTGGCGCGCGGATACCTGAATCAGCCCGAGCTCACCGCCGCGAGGTTCGTGGAGGATCCTTTCTCGAATGAGCCCGGCGCGCGGCTGTACAAGACGGGTGACGTCTGCCGAAGGTCGCCGGACGGCGCGCTCGTGTACCTGAGGCGCGCCGATCAACAGGTGAAGATCCGCGGCTTCCGCATCGAGCTCGGGGAGATCGAGAGCGTGCTCCTGCAATACGCGGGTGTGAAGGACGCGGTGGTCGTGGCGCGGGAGGACACGCCCGGCGACCGGAGGCTCGTCGCCTATGTGGTCGCCGACCGGAGCCGCACCGCGCAGTCGGAGAAGGGCGCGGACCTCGCGAGCCAGCAGATCCAGGAGTGGTCGGCGCTCTACGACGATCTCTACCAAAAGCCGGCGCTGGGAGACGACGCTACGCTCAATACCATCGGCTGGGAGAGCAGCTATACGCGACAGCCCTACGCCGGGGAGCTCATGCGCGTTTGGCGGGACTGCACCGTGGCGCGCATTCGCGCCCTCGAGCCGCGCCGCGTCTGGGAGATCGGCTGCGGCACGGGGCTGCTCCTCTTGCAGCTCGCTCCGGGCTGTGACGCCTATCTGGGCACCGACTTCTCCGAGCCCGTCCTGCAGAAGCTCCGCCCGGAGCTCGTGATGCGCGGGCTCTCCCACGTGCGCCTGGAGCGCCGGGAGGCAAACGCATTCACCGGGGAGGACGCCGGGACGTATGACACCATCATCCTCAACTCGATCGTCCAGTACTTCCCGAGCTCGGCGTATCTGCGGGAGGTGATCGAGGGCGCCGTGCGGGCGGTCGGGCGCGGCGGCAGGGTGTTCCTGGGCGACATTCGCAATCAGGCCCTGCTCGAGGCGTTCCATGCCTCCGTCGAGCTCTATCGGGCCGCGCCGGACACGCCGGTCGCGACGCTGCGCGAGCGGTGGAGCCACGCCGTCGAGTCCGAGGGCGAATTGCTCGTCGCCCCTGATTTCTTTCGATCGCTCTGCGACGAAATCCCGAGGCTCACGCATGCCGAGATCTGGCTCAAGCGCGGTCGCGGCGACGATGAAATGACTCGCTACCGCTACGACGTCGTGCTCTTCGTCGAAGAGGAGCTGGAGGCGGTGAGCATCGATGCGTCGCGGCAGTGGGAGCGAAGCGACGACCTCACCTCGCTCTCGCAATGGTTGCGAGAGGCCCAGCCGCGCACGGCCGTGATCACGGGGATCCCGAGCGCGCGCGTGTACGCCGATTGTCACGCCATGGAGCTGCTCTCGAAGGACGAGGGGACCGCGGGCGAAATCGCCGCCCTCGCCGCCTCCGCTGCGGAAGGAGCCGTTTCGCCCGAGTCGCTAGGGGAGCTCGGGGAGAGTCTCGGGTACACGGTTCGCCTCACCTGGTCGGCTGCGTCGGGGCACTCTCATTTCGACGCGCTCCTCGAGCGAGACGCAATCGCGGCGAGGCCGAAGGCATGGCGCCCGGAGCCGGCGGCTTCGCGGAGCACGGCGCAAGGCGCCATCAACAATCCGCTCCGGTCGCGGCAGGCGGAGCTGCTCGTCCCGTCGCTCCGCGAGCTCGTGAAGCGCAAGCTGCCCGAGTACATGGCCCCGTCCGCGTACGTCGAGCTGGACGTGCTGCCGTTGACGCCGAACGGCAAGGTGGACCGCAAGGCGCTCCCAGCCCCCTCGCGGTCCCGATCCGAGGCGCAGGGCGATTACGTGGCACCGCGCTCCGCCAAGGAGGAGCTGCTGACCGCGATCTGGGGGGACGTCTTGCGCGTCGAGCGCGTCGGCGTGCACGATAACTTCTTCATGCTGGGAGGCGACTCCATCCTCGCCATTCGGGTCATGAGCAAGGCGCAGCAGGCAGGCCTCGCCCTTTCCGTGCGCCAGATGTTCGTGCACCAGACCATTGCGGGGCTCGCCGGAGTGGCCACCACTGCGGCCAGGCAGGAGGCCGATCAGGGGCCCGTCACCGGTCCCGTGGAGCTCTCCCCCATTCAGCGCTGGTTCTTCGACGAGGATCGCCCCGAGCCGCACCATTTCAATCAAGCCGTCCTGCTCGAGACGCGCGAGCGCATGGATCCGCGCCTCCTCGAGCGAGCCGTCGCGGAGCTCGTACGCCATCACGACGCGCTGCGACTCCGGTTCCTCCGCGAGGGCTCGTCGGTCCGCCAGATCAATGCCGGGCTCGACGAGAAGGTGGAGGTCGTGGAGATCGACCTTTCGGCGATAGCCGAGGAGCAGCAGGTGGCGGCCATCGAGGCGCGCGCTGCGGAGCTGCAGGCGAGCCTGCGGCTCGATGAAGGGCCGCTCCTCCGGGTCGCGCTGCTGGATCTCGGACCGGAACGGCCGGGCAGGCTGCTCTTCATCATTCATCACCTCGCGGTCGACAGCGTATCGTGGAGGATTCTGCTCGAGGACCTCGAGACCACGTATCGCCGACTGCGGAGCGGAGAGCTGCCGGAGCTACCCGCCAAGACGACGTCGTTCAAGGTGTGGTCGGAGCGTCTGTCGGCCCATGCGCGTACGGACGCGGTCCTCAGGGAGCTCGCGTTCTGGCAGGCGCTGCCCGCCGCCACTCCGCTGCCGGTGGACGCGGTGGGCGGCGCAAACACCGTGGCTTCCGAACGTCGCGTGGAGGTCGCGCTCGACGCGGAGGAAACCCGCGCGCTGCTCCAGGACGTGCCGTCGGTCTACCGCACGCAAATCAATGACGTACTCTTGACCGCGCTCGTCCGGGCGTTCGAGGCATGGACCGGCGAGCGCTCGCTGCGCTTCGATCTCGAGGGGCACGGCAGGGAGGAACTGTTCTCCGATCTCGACGTCTCGCGCACGGTCGGATGGTTCACTGCTCTGTTCCCGGTATCGATCGAGCTCCCAGGCTCGTCGCCGGGAGAGGCGTTGAAGAGCGTCAAGGAGCAGCTCCGGCGCATTCCGGAGCGGGGCGTGGGGTATGGCCTGCTCCGTTATCTCTCCCCTGAATCGAGGCTCCTTTCGCAGGGCGTCGAGCATCGGTCTCCTGAGGTCAGCTTCAACTACCTGGGACAGATGGACGCGAGCATGACCTCCTCGGAGCTCTTTCGCTGGACCAACGGGCCCACGGGCCCGCTGCACGGCCCGAACGTGCGCCGTGGCCATTGGATCGAGATCAATGGCTGGGTCGCCGAGGGGCGCCTCTCTGTCGTCTGGGCATACAGCGAAAACATCCACCGGCGGGAGACCATCGAGGCGTTGGCCCGGCGGTTCATGACGGAGCTACGCGCGCTCTTGGCGCATTGCCTCTCCCCAGAGGCCGGTGGCCGTACGCCGTCGGACTATTCGCTTTCGCATCTCACGCAGGCGGCGGTCGACCAGCTTGTCGGCCGGGGCCGCGAGGTGGAGGACCTCTATCCGCTGACGCCCGTGCAGCAGGGCATCCTCTATCACATCCTGCGCGAGCCCTCGTCGGGTGTGTACTTCAATCACATGACCTTCCGGATCGCCGGCCGGCTCGACGTCGAGGCGTTCCGCGCGGCCTGGCAACGCGCCCTCGATCGACACCCGATCCTGCGGACGAGCTTCGTCTGGGAGGGCGTGGAGGAGCCCTTGCAGGTGGTCCATTCCGGCGTCGAGCTGCCGTGGGTGGAGCATGATCTCCGCAGTCTTACGGCAGGCGAGAAGGAGGCTTTCCGCGCGACCTTCCTCGCGGAGGACCGCGCCCGCGGCTTCGATCCGGGGCGCGCCCCGATGCTTCGCTGCGCATTGCACCGGCTTTCGGAGGATGAGGTGGAGCTCATTTGGAGTCATAACCACCTCCTCCTGGACGGCTGGTCGATGGCGCGCGTCCTCAAGGAGGTCTTCGACGGCTATGAGGCGGCGCACCTGCGGAGCGCGGCGCGGCTGCCTTCGCCGCGTCCTTATCGCGACTACATCGCCTGGCTCGGGCAGCAAGATCCGGTACGCGACGAAACGTACTGGAGGCGTGCGCTCGAGGGCTTCTCCGAACCGACACCGCTTTTCGTCGAGCGTCCGAAAGGTTCTGTGGCGGCCCCCGCGAACCTGGCGCCCATGGAGGATCGCCGGCTGTCAGCCGATGCGACCGCCGCACTGGATCGGCTCGCGCGCACGGAGGGGCTGACGCTGAGCACATTGGCGCAGGGCGCGTGGGCGCTCCTCCTTTCGCATTACAGCGGCCAGAGCGACGTGGTCTTTGGCGCCACGATGTCGGGCCGCTCCGGTGGGCTCGACGGAATCGAGTCCATGGTCGGCATGTTCGTCAACACGCTGCCCGTCCGGGTGCGCGTGCCGCCGGACGCTGCCGTCCTATCCTGGCTGAAGCAGCTCCAGGAGCAGCAGGCCGAGATGCTCCCCCACGCGCACAGCGCGCTGTCCCGCGTGCAGGGATGGAGCGACGTCCCGCGCGGCCGAGCCCTGTTCGAGAGCTTGCTCGTCGTGGAGAACTATCCTGTCGATGCGTCGCTGCGGCAGGGATTGCACGGGCTCGCCATCAAGGAGGTCTGCACCATGGAGCAGACCAACTACCTCCTCACGGTGCTCGTCGTGCCCGGTCCCGAGCTGCTGCTCCGGATCGAGTATGCCGCGGACAGGTTCGATCCCGCGAGTGTTGCGCGGATGGTCGGCCATTTCGCGATCTTGATGGAGGGCCTCGCGGCGGCGCCGTCGCGGCGGGTCGCGGAGTTGCCGCTGCTCTCGCAGGCCGAGCGGCACGAGCTGCTCTTCGGATTCAACGACACCCGGACCGACGCCATTGTCGCGGATCGCGTGCACGAGCTGTTCGAGGCGCAGGCGCGGAGGACGCCCGACGCGGTGGCAGTGGAGTTCGAAGAGCAGGAGCTTTCGTATCGCGAGGTGAACCGAAAGGCCAACCAGGTCGCGCATCACCTGCGATCGCTGGGCGTGGGACCGGACGTGAATGTCGGGATCTGCGTCGAGCGTTCCATCGCGATGGTGGTAGGCCTGCTCGGCATTCTCAAGGCAGGCGGGGCCTATGTGCCCATCGACCCGCTCTCCCCGATGAAGCGCATCGTGTCGATGATCGAGGACGCGGCGGCGCCCGTGCTCCTGACGCAGGCGAGCCTTGCCCCGCGCCTCCCGGCGGGCGGAGCCAGGCTTATCTGCCTCGACGCGGACGAGGAGGTCCTTGGCCGCGAGCCGGCGCATGATCCGGCCCCGACCGGGACGCCGGACAGCCTGGCCTATATCATTTACACGTCCGGTTCGACCGGCGAGCCCAAGGGCGTGGCGATGCCGCACCGCGCGCTCGTCAACCTGCTCACCTGGCAGCTCCGCAGCTTTGGGAGCCCCGCCGCGACGCGCACGCTGCAATTCGCGTCGATGAACTTCGATGTCTCGTTCCAGGAGATCTTCTCCACCTGGAGCGCGGGCGGCACGCTCGTCCTGCTCCGTGACGAAGAACGGCGCGATCCGCTGGCGCTGCTCCGCAAGCTCGACGAGGCGCGCATCCAAAGGGCATTCTTGCCCCCCGTCGTGCTCCAGCAGATCGCCGAGGCGGCACCACGCGAAGAGATCCTCCCGAGGGCGCTCGGCGAGATCATCACTGCGGGCGAACAGCTCGTGATCACGCGCCCGATCATCCACCTCGTACGCGCCCTCCCGGGATGCGTCCTCCAGAACCATTACGGTCCTACGGAGGCGCACGTGGTCACGGCGTTCACCCTCCCCGAAGCATTGGAGCCCGGCCCGGCGCCGATCGGGCGGCCCATCGACAACGCGCAAATCTTCATCCTCGACGCGCGCATGGAGCCTGTGCCCGTGGGGATCCCCGGCGAGCTTTACATCGGCGGCGTGTGTCTGGCCCGGGGCTACTGGAGGCGTCCCGAGCTCACGCAGCAAAAATTCGTCGCCGATCCTCGCAGCGGCGAGCCTGGTACGCGCCTATACAAGACAGGGGATCGCGCGCGATATCGCGCCGATGGGACCATCGAGTTTTTGGGGCGTGCTGACAACCAGATCAAGATTCGTGGCTTCCGGATCGAGCTCGGGGAAATCGAGGTGGTGCTGGGCCAGCACCCGGACATCGACGAGGTCGTCGTCGTCGTGCACGGGGATTCGCCTCAGGACAAGCGCCTCACCGCGTACATCGTGGAGCGCGAGGGCGCTTCGCCCACCGCCGCGGAGCTGCGCGCTCACCTCCAGACCAAGCTGCCGGACTACATGATTCCCGCTGCATTCGTACGGCTCCCGGCCATGCCGCTCAGCCCGAACGGCAAGGTCGACAGGCGGGCGCTTCCGGCCCCGGAGCTGACGCGACCCGAGCGCGACGCCGATATGCTCGCCCCGCGGGACACCACGGAGCTCGCGCTCGTCAGGATCTGGGAGGAAATCCTCTCCGTCCACCCGATCGGCGTACACGACGACTTCTTCGCCCTCGGAGGGCATTCTCTGCTGGCCGTTCGCCTGATGACGCGCATCAAGGAGGAGCTCGGCCGCACCCTGCCGCTCGCGGCGCTGCTCGAGGGGCCGACCATCGAGGCCATGGCGCTCAAGCTCCGCGACCATCATGCATCAAAACGATGGTCGCCGCTCGTCACCCTCCAGCCGTCTGGCCGTGGGCGCCCGATCTTCTTCGTGCACCCCCTCGGAGGCATGGTCCTCTGCTACGCCGATCTGGCGCGCCACTTGGGCAATACGCGCCCGTTCTACGCGCTCCAGGCCCAGGGCTTCGACGACGGCCTGGAGCCTCTCACCCGGATCGAGGACATGGCCGCGCAGTACGTCGAGGCGCTGCGCGAGGTTCAGCCGAAGGGCCCCTATCTCCTGGGCGGCTGGTCGCTCGGCGGGACCATCGCATTCGAGATGGCCCAACAGCTTCTTGCCGCGGGGCAGGCGGTGGACCTGCTCGTCCTGCTCGATTCCGTGTGTCCCGACGCCGAGGCTCCGTTCGTGGTATTCGACACGGCGGAGGCGGACGTGTTTCTCGTCGCCGCGATGGCAAGGGGCCTCGGCGTGTCCTTCTCGGACACCGAGCTCTTTGGCCTCGATCCGGAGGCGCGCCTCGGCCGGGTGAAGGAACTCCTGGCGCAGGCGCGCGCCATCTCCCCGGGGCTCGACATGAACCGCCTGGCGTTGGCCGTGAAGAAACACGCATCGGCCATGTTCGATTACCGGCCCCGCCATTACCCTGGCCGCATCGTCTACCTGCGTCCCACGCAGCAGGTCCCCCCCGTACTCGGCAGGGAATCGCAGTTTCTCACGGATCCGAGCCTCCTGTGGGCGAAGCACACCGCGCAGCCCGTTGAAGTTCGCGACGTACCTGGAGACCACTTCTCGATGGTCATCGGCCCTCACGCTCGCACCCTCGCGGACGAGCTGGGGCGGTGCCTGCTCGAGGTTGATCCGTGACCCCCATGGCTTGCGCTTGTTCGAGACGTTTTTTCAGGGTACGACGAGAAAGCTTCTCTTCTTGTTCCTGAGCGCTCGAACGCGCGTCGGTGCCCCGGTCCCGCCTACCTGACAGTCCACCTCATGGCAACATCCAGCGATCACGTCAAAAATCCGCGAATCGAGGAGGAAAGCAGCGCTCCCGAGCGACGACTGCTCACGCTCCCGGTATCGCAACCTCTGATCCTGGAGGCCGAGGTCGTCGAGCAGGCGGAGGTCCAGACGACGATCAGCGGCTCCGTGCGGCGCCACAGACGCGGTCGATCCGACCGGTCGGTGCGTGAGCGCGACATTCAGAGGCGCGTCGCTTCCTCCCTCAAGGACTACAAGGCGCAGGAGGACATGCTCAGCGCGTTCAACGAGGGGGCGGATGCCGGCGTCGTGCGGGACATGCCGCGCCGCAAGATCTCGGGGGCCAAGCCGGGTCCTCCTCCCGAGATCCCCATGGCAAAGGTCGAGCGGTTCAAGGCGAGCACGTGGTCCACGCTCGTGCGATTCCTGTCGTGGTACCGCGTCTACATCTTCTACATGCTCGCCGTCCTCTGGGACAGGGTTCGTGGCAAGGATAGCGTGGAGTCCCGCGCGAAGAGGTTGCTCCAGAGCTTCCAGCGCATTGGCGGCTCGCTCGTGAAGATTGGCCAGCAGCTCGCCATCCGCGTGGACGTGCTGCCTTACGAGTATTGCCGGGAGCTCGCGAAGCTGCTCGACGCGATGAAGCCTTTTCCCGTCGAGCAGGCGGTCGAGGCGATCGAGCGCGCGACCGGGAAGCCTCTCGACGAGACGTTCCTCATCTTCGACCCCGAGCCCATTGGCTCCGCCTCCATCGCGTGCGTCTACCAAGCCGTGCTCAAGAATGGCCAAAAGGTGGCTGTCAAGGTGCGCCGCCCGGGGATTGGCGAGGTCTTCGCGAGGGACGTGAGGGCGATGCGCTGGCTCATCAATGCCATGGAGCTCTCCGCGATCGTTCGCCCCGGATACATGCAGAACTTCGTCCGGGAGTTCGAGGACACCGTGATGGAGGAGCTCGACTTCAGGCTGGAGGCCTATCACCAGGCTCTTTTCAGCCGCGAGGCGAAGAAGTTCAAGGTGAAGGGCAAGCAGATCTGCTCCGCGGCGGAGTGCTACCTCGACATTTCGAGCACGGAGGTCCTCATTCAGGAGTTCGTCTCCGGGATCTGGATGTCGGAGATCATCTCTGGTGTCGAGCACAAGATTCCCGAAACGCTCGCGCGCATGAACGAGATGCACATCGAGCCCAGGGTCATCTCCGAGCGCCTCCTCTACATCCAGATGTGGAGCCAGTACATCAGCAGCATCTTTCACGCCGACCCCCATCCGGCGAACATCCTCGTCCGGGAGGACAACGAGATCGTCTTTATCGACTTCGGCGCCTGCGGCGCGATGGATCGCGTCAAGAAGGAGGCCGCGCTCGATCAGCTGCATTTCATGCTGCAGAACGATCTCTCCAGCATGATCCAGTGCATGCTCGCGGTCATGCAGCCTCTCCCGCCCATCGATGTCGACAAGTTCGCGAAGGACGTCGAGGTGAAGATCGCGCAGAACCTGCAAAGACTCATGAGCAAGCGCGCGGAATGGTACGAGAAGACGACCGCGTCGGGCTGGTTCACCATGATGAGCACGACCCAGAAGTATCAGCTCCCCATGAACCTAGATACCGTTCGGGCGTTCCGGGCCAACATGCTCTATGACACGCTCGCGCTCCGCGTCTATCCCAGGCTCGAACCGCTGAACGTCTGGCGGAAATTCCTGAAGCAATTCGACGAGAACGCCAAGCGGGATGCGAAGAAAGCGTTGCAGAAGCGCCTCACGGGCGGATTGCTCACGGGCGCCGAAAGCAGGGCGATCGACGAGACCGTGAGCGTCGTCAGTCGCGCGATGAAATCAGCGCGCCGCTTGATGGATCAGCCGATGCTCTCGTTCTCGTACATGGTCGAGAAATCGATTTTCACCGTCGTCGAGGTCATGAGGTTGGCCATCCTTCTCTCCGCGACGCTCTTCATGGGCTCCCTCGTCGCCATGGTCGTCCGCAAGGTCCAAGGTTTGCCCCTCGACATGGTCGACATCGCTCGGAGCGTCGCGACCCATACGGTATTCCTCGTTGTGGCAGGACTCATCTCGCTCGTGAGCGTGCGACGAATCACACTCCGTCTCGGTGATCTGGATGTCTCGTAGAACGATGATGTGTCGTACCGCTTTCACCGCCGGCGAAAGACATTTAACATGGTCATGAGGATGAAAGGCGATCAAGCGCTGGAGCCCGGGAATAGCAGAGGTCCCGAGAGCGGTCCGCGGCCCACGGCGGTTTCCCACCTCCGGCTCGTCAAGGGGGATGAGAACAAGTTGCCGCGGAGGCGGTCGGTCAGCGGCGCCGTCCCGCGCACGAGGCGCGCGCTGCCCGATCAGATCGCGCGCGAGCGAGACATCGAGCGGCTCGTCTCGAGATCGCTCAAGGGATACAAGGAGAAGGTCGACCTCTTCAGCTCGTTCGCCGAGGGCGCGGACGCAGGCGTCCTCCGGCCGATCCCTCGTCGCAAGGTCTCCAGGATAGAGCCGGGTCCTCCCCCCGAAATACCGCAACCGAAGGCCGAGAAATTCGAGGCGAGCACATGGGCCACGGTCCTGCGCTGCTTCGTGTGGCTCAACATCTCCTTCGTGTTGTTGCTCGGCATCCTCATGGCCAAGCTCCGCGGGAAGGACACCGTGGAGTCCCGCGCGAAGCGGACCTTGGCCATCGTCCGGCGGCTTGGCGGCACCGCCATCAAGATCGGGCAGCAGCTCTCGATGCGCGTCGACATGCTGCCTTACGAGTATTGCCGAGAGTTTTCCAAGCTCCTCGACAACGTGAAGCCGTTCCCCACCAAGACGGCGATCCAGATCATCGAGCAGGCCACGAAGAAGCCCCTCGACGAGACGTTCCTCATCTTCGATCCGAAGCCCATTGGTTCGGCGTCGATTGCTTGCGTCTATCAGGCGGTCCTCCGGGATGGCCGGAAGGTGGCCATCAAGGTCCGGCGCCCAGGCATTGGCCGGGTCTTCGCCACGGACCTCAAGGCGATGCGCTGGATCATCAACGCCCTCGAGTCCTTGTCGATCATCCGACCAGGGTATCTCCAGAACTTCATCAAGGAGTTCGAGGAGACCATCATGGAGGAGCTCGACTTCAAGATGGAGGCGTACCACCAGTCGGTCTTCATGCGCGAGGCCCGGAAATTCAAGATCAAGGGCAAGCAGATCTGCAGCGCGCCGGAGGCTATTTACGAGCTGTCGAACAACGAGGTGATGGTCGAGGAGTTCGTGGACGGGATGTGGATGTGGGAGATCCTCGCGGCCGTCGAGAACAAGGACCCGGTCGCGCTCCAGCGTATGCGCGAGCTCTTCATCGACCCCAAGACGCTCGCCGAGCGCCTCATGTTCGTGCAGATGTGGAGCCAGTACGTCAGCGTGATCTTCCACGCCGATCCGCACCCGGCGAACATCATCGTCCAGGAGAACGGCAAGATCGTCTTTGTCGATTTCGGCGCCTGCGGATCGATGGACCGCATCAAGAAGGAAGCGGCCATGGACCAGCTCTACTACTTCCATCGGAAGGACGTCGCTGGCTTCGTGCAGGCCATGATCGCCTTCATGGAGCCGCTCCCGCCGATCGATATGGCGCAGTTCACGAAGGAGCTCGAGATCAAGATCGGGCAGAACCTGCAGAAGCTCTGGAGCAAGCGCGCCGAGTGGCACGAGAAGAGCACCGCTCCGAACTGGTTTGCGCTCTTCAACTTGACCAAGCAGTTCAATATCCCGCTCAACATGGACACCGTGCGCGCGCTCCGCGCGAACATGCTCTACGACACGCTCGCGCTGCGCATCTACCCCGAGCTCGACACGTTCCGCGTCTCGAAGAAGTTCCTCGAGCACTTCGACGAGAACAGCAAGAGCGCGGCCGGCGTGGCGCTGCGAAAGCGGCTCTCGCGCGGCCTGATCTCCGGATCGGACATCAGAACGATCAATGATCTCTTCAACATCCTGAGCCGCGGCATGAGGACCATGCGGCGCCTCGTCGATCGGCCGATATTCAGCTTCTCCTACATGCTGGAGAAATCGGTCTTCACCGTCATGGAGATCATCCGGCTGGTCGTGCTCCTGTCCTTCGCCCTGTTCACGGCGTTGGGCGGCGTCCTCGTCTACCGAAAGCTCCACGGAATGGACCTCGAGCTCATGGCGACCCTGATGCAGGTCGCCAAACACAAGGCATTCCTTGCCGTGGCGGGGCTCATCTCGCTCATCACCGTGCGGCGCATCATGCTCCGCCTCGGCGACATGGAGGTCGAATGACCTCTTGCATCACAAGAATTGACGATGGATCCATAGTGGCTCCATCAACCCAGCCGGTTTGGCGGCAATCGCAGGAGTAGAATGCCATGGTAGAGACCACGGTTCCCATCATCGTCGACCTCGGAAAGAAGAAGCGGAGCGCGCTCAAGAGCCTCAAGCGCGGGCGTGGCAGGCTCGTGGACGAGGTGGAGCAGACGATCGACGAGATCCGCGAGGGCCTCGGTCAGGAGGCCGCGAACAAGGAGATCGTCCCCATCGTCATCGTCTATCGGAAGAAGCAGAAGCGGAGCAAGGGGCTCGGCGGAATCCTCGGGTAGGACGAGGACGGTCGGTCTGCCCGTCTGGTTCTCGCGTCGACAAGAAGACGAGAAGGAGAATGCAACATGTCGGATGAAGCGTCGAATGTGGAAGTAGAGCAGATCACTCCCATTGTCCTCAAGGTCGGAAAGAGGAAGCGGAGCGCGATCAAGGACCTCAAGCGCGGCCGTGGTCGCCTGATGGACGAAGTCGAGCAGACGCTCGACGAGGTCCGCATCGGGCTCGGCGCCGAAGGCGCGAGGAAAGAACTCGTCCCTGTGGTAATCTTGTACCGGCAGAAGGACAAGCGTCGCAAGGGGCTCCGCATCTTCTAGGCGGACCCATGAACATCGTCGTCGGATTCACGGTGAAAGGAGTCAACCCATGGCAGACGTAGCAGCACCGAACGCAGCGCCGGAGACGCCCAGTGTCGAGATTGCCGAGGCCGAGACGGGTCTGAGCCTCAAGGGACGCCGCAAGCCCATCGTCGTGCGCGTCAAGGGCAGCGGCAAGAAGCGGAAGTATTCTCGTTCGCTGAAGGGTCTTCAGCAGAGTCTGCATCGCTCCACCAAGGGTGGCAACCGCATGGTGAAGGCCATCGCGGCTGGGCTCAAGACCTACACGAAGCGCGCCGACAAGTCGTCCAAGAAGCGCCGTGACGGCATGATCCGGGACATCCTCAAGAACTCGGCTGCGGGCTTCGGCAAGACGCTCAGCAAGTCGAGCAAGGTCCCGAGCCTCATGGCGAAGTCGGTGAGCGGAAAGACGGTCCGCCGTCGCGTTCGTGTGATGAAGAACGTGTTTGGGTTCTTCCGCTAGAGTCCCGTCCACGGAGCTCCGCAGGCATACCCCCAGAGGATTGCCCGCAATGGCGCAGGCGTCGAGCAGTTTCTTGCGCCATTGCGGTCGTTTCCTACCGCCCCGCATCCGCAGAGACCTGCTTCTTCGGGTCCGGATGACACGATGCAAGAACGAGAAAAATTCAGCGTGCCGCAATCGATGAATGCCTGGGTCATCCGCGAGGATCGCCACGGCGACCCAGAGCGGGCGATGCGGCTCGAGACCGTCGCGGTGCCCAGGCCCAGCGACGGCGAGGTGGTCGTGGCCGTCATGGCCGCGGGCATCAACTACAATGGCGTGTGGGTCTGCCGCGGGGAGCCGGTCGGTCTGTCCAAATTGAAGACCGGTTATGACTTCCATATCACTGGCAGTGACGCGTCCGGGGTGGTCGTCGAAGTCGGTCGGGGGGTGAAACGATGGAAGCCTGGCGACGAGGTCGTGCTCCACTGCAACGTGAGCTGCGGTCAATGCGCGGCCTGTAACGGTTGGGATCCCCTGGCCTGCGATCAGCAAAGGATATGGGGCTACGAGGTCAACTACGGCTCCTTCGCCCCCTACACCATCGTTCAGGCCCAACAACTCCTGCCCAAGCCCCCACGCCTCACATGGGAGGCATCGGCCTCGTACGGACTCTGCCTGTTCACCGCGTACCGTATGCTGTTCACGAGAGGCCAGCTCCAGCCGGGGGAGATCGTGCTCGTCTGGGGCGCTTCGGGCGGGCTCGGTGTCTTCGCGATCCAGCTTTCGCTGCTGGTCGGCGCCATCCCCGTCTGCGTGGTCTCCTCGCCCGAGAAGGCCGAGGTCTGCCGCTCGCTCGGGGCGACCTTGTTCGTGGATCGCCGGCATCATGACCTCGCGAGTCCGGAAGGGAAGCGGAGCTTTGGCGCTGCCATCCGGAACGTCACAGGGGGCCGCGATCCGGATCTCGTCTTCGAGCACGTCGGACAGAAGACCTTCGCCACCAGCGTGTATGTGTGCAGCAAGTTCGGTCGCGTGGTCATTTGTGGCGCGACCACCGGCTACGATCTGGGCTTCGACGTACGTTACCTCTGGATGCGTCAAAAAACCATCATTGGATCCCATTTCGCAAATTCATGGGACGCTTCCCGCGCCAACCAGCTCGTGGCCGATGGGAGAGTCTGTCCGGTGGTGTCTCAGGTCTTCCCATTCGATGAAATCCCCCGGGCGCAAGCGATCCAGGCGTCGTCTGCACACGCTGGCAAGCTGGTTGCGCTGGTGGGCGCCGAACGTCCGGGCATGGGAGCGCGCTCCCAATGAACCACCGTGCCGGGCGAAGCTGTCGCGCACGTCCGGCGCATGGATTCAAACGACGGAGCCGGATCGAGCGCCGGCGGACCGCCGAGGACGATACGTCGCCGGCCGATGCGCTGCCAACAAGCTAAGGGGCTGGCCGGACGAGGAAGTGAGGCTTGCACGCCATCGAATCTCACTTCGCGGTGAGTATGCTTGCGCCGTGAAGGGGGAGCGCATGAAGCGGTGCAAGGTTATCAAAGTCAAAGGCAGGACGAGATCCAATCTCGACAAAGCAATCACGCCTGACGCTTTGGGGCCGATAAAGGTCGTCCACCAGATCAAATTCAAACCATCGAAGGTTCTGAAGCGATTGTTGAGCTTCTGGATGTAGAGTGCTGCGGCGCTCGCGGCGGATATGCCTTTCCCGGAACGAGACCGTCTCGATTGGGAAGCCGGTGCGCTCGAGCATGATCCGCAGCGCTTCCCCGTCGTCCGCTTCCAAGGGAGGCAGAACACGAGCGGTTCAACGTGGCGAAGGAATGGCGCAAGGTTGCGACCGTTCCTCGCATTGGTTTTCTCCCCACGACGGAGCCGGAATTCGATTTCCTCGATTTCGAGGAGGCCACGCGCCTCGTCGACGCCACGGAGCCGGATTTCCACCCGATGATTCTGCTCGACCTCCGGACCATCCGGGCTCGGCGATCGATCTGGCAAGCATCCCGTCTGGCGGGCCCGCCGGCGCGCAGGGCTCCCGCTGATCGACATGACCATGCGCTACGCCCACCTCTTGCCGGAGGCCGGACAGGACGCCTTGCTCCTGCTCGATGGCCCGGTCCGAGAGGATCGGTCCGGGCACCATCGGGTAAGAACGGCGAAGTAACGCGGCAGATTTTAGTGGAGGCGCCGGGAATCGAACCCGGGTCCGCAAGGCCTACAGTTCACCTTCGTTCACGTGCGTAGTCGCCGTATCCCCTGCGACTGGGTCCGCGGATTCGGCCGCGACCTATCCCTCGCTGATCTTGACCGCGCTATCGAGGGCATCCTCGCTTGGTCCAGCCCTAGTGGTTGACACCCTTCGGATACCAGGACGATCTCTCCGTCGGATGGCTATCGTCGGTTCTTAGGCCGCGAGAGCGTATGCGTTGTCGTTCGCACGTATAACGTCCCGCTTGATAGGCGGAGCAGGAGCCGCCAGCACGCAGATGAACCTTCGGTCCCCACGTCGAAGCCGATCGCCCCCTCGTGGTGACCTCGGACCTTCGTCAGGCCCGAGCCACGAAAGCATAGGACACCAGCCTTGGGCGTCAACCCCTCCTTCGGGCGCTCCGGACGTTGCGATCGTGCGAGCTCGGCTCACGCCCCTGCTCCGCACCCTGAGCTCCTTGGCCGAGGCTTCCGTGCTGCTTGGAGCTTGGGCTTGGGGCCGTCAACGTCTGCGCGTGGTCGGCGCGCCCCTCGACGACCTTTCGAGGCTCGACTAGACGGAGAGGGACCCCCCAGGGCGGCGCCGGATGGGCGCCCTCGGCCGGGTGATGGCTCTTCCCAGCGAGGTCGACATGGCGAGGATGGTGCAGTGCGTGAAGCTCGGTCAGGAGGCGGAAGGGCTGGAGAAGCCGCCCTTCAAGGGGCCCCTCGGCCAGCGCGTGTTCGATGGCGTCTCCAAGCAGGCGTGGAAGATGTGGCTCGAGCACTCGAAGATGCTCATCAACGAGTTCCGCCTCGACCTCATGAGCGAGCACGGTCAGCGCATCTGGATGACCGAGTGCGAGAAGTACTTCTTCGGCGAGGGCGCCGCGCTCCCGCCCGACTTCAAGCCCGAGGAAAGCAAGTAGCCAGGCGGGCGGACGGCGCGGATCACTGGACCTTCCAGACCGCGCCGTTCGTGACCGTCGCCGTCTCCACGAAGTAGAGCGTCTTCGTCGCGCGGTCGAACGTCATCGCGTAGTCCGTCGTGTCGCCGAGCGTCGAGATGCTCGGGATGTGCGTGAACGCGGCGCCCGCCGGATCCACGACCGCGTGGATGAACCCGCCATACGAGCGCACGTAGAGGTGCTGCGGGGCGACGAGGTCGTCGAGCTCCACGTTCGTCGGGCCCGCGCTGGCCGTGTCGACCGTCGCGAGCCTCGTCGCTGCACTCGTGATGGCAGCGCGCGGGATGCGGAGGACGCCTTCGCTCGCCGTGCTCACCTCGCGCCCCGCGACGTAGAGGAATTGCGTGTCGGCCGCGAGGCCCACCACGGAGTCCACGCTCGTGTTCGTGCCGAGGTGCACCGCCGCGCTCGGCGCCGTCGTCGAGAACGCGTAGAAATCGACCTTGCCCGCGGTGTTTCGTGTCGCGAGCAAGACGTTCGTCCCGTCGAACGCGACGGTGTACGAGCCCGAGCTCGTGGGGTAGGCGGGCGTGAGATCCCAGGTCGTCGGGCCCCAGGTCGTGCCGTTCAGGATGCGGAAGAGGCGGCTCGCGCTCGTCGTCGTGGTGCTGTCGACGCTGAAGAGCTGGCCGTTTGCGAACGTGAGATCGTAGCCGAGGTGCGTCGTCGTCAGGCCGTCGGCCGTGCCTCGCTCGACGGCTTGCGTGCCGCCCGCGATCGGGAACTGGAAGACCTTGCTCGCGCCGCCGAGGAAGAGCTCCGTGCCGCTCACGGCCATGCCGTACGTCGACGAGGCCGTCGAGGGGAACGTGACGCCGAGCGGGACGAGCGTCTTCACGCCGTTGTAGACGATGTCCGAGACCGCGAGCGACGTGATGGTGCCGCCCACGGGCACCGCGACGTAGAACTTCGTGCCCGGCGGGTAGGCGCCGCCGAGGCTCGCGAGGGGGCTCCCCGGGCCGCAGAAGAGCTGCTGGTTGCCTTCGCTGAAGAGCGCGAGCGTGCCCGTGGGCGGGGTCGATTGCAGCGCCAGGCCGCCGTTCTGCACGGTGTAGACGTACCAGTGCACGTTCACGCCGGCGGGGAAGCAGCTCGGTACGTCGAAGCGCGTCGTCGACGTGGGGGTGATGGGGACCGTGCCCGCGGCGATGGGCTCCGCCGTTTCC
The DNA here is from genome assembly GCF_029946465.1 of Polyangium sorediatum. NCBI lineage: Bacteria > Pseudomonadati > Myxococcota > Polyangiales > Polyangiaceae > Polyangium > Polyangium sorediatum. Next base: position 69,925 of record NZ_JARZHI010000026.1, on the reverse strand, counting down.
CAGCTCTCGCCGAGGCCGGGGTTGATCTCGTGGATCTTCACGGTCGCGCCGTTGAAGTCCTGGCTCGTCGCCTCGGTGCTCACCCAGACGTAGAGCGGACCCTGGGGCGCGGGCGTGGTGATGCTGTGCGTGTCGGCGTTCGCGCGGCAGTTGTACGAGACCTTCGTGGGTGACTCGGGATCACACTCGTTCAGGATCTCGACGTTGAGCGCGCTTTGCGTGAGGACCGGATCGAGGTTCTGCACCTCGACGTGCAGGACGCTCGTGGGCGAGGCCTTGTCGTACTCGATGACCGCGTCCACGCCGTGGATGTCGCCGTAGGTGGCGTGGTTGTCGCAGGAGATCGAGCCCGGCTCGCCCCAGGTCGCGGCCATGTCGAACGCGTTCAGCGAGTCCGGGAGCGCCCACACGTGCGCGTCGTCAGGCTGCGCGGGCGCCGTGTAATTCGCGCTGGCCGTCGTGTACGGCGCGAAGCAGCCCTCGCCCTCCACGGCCGCGGGATCGATCTCCTCGATCGTCACGGTGACGGGCGGGAAGGGTGTGCCGGGCGCATTCTTTGCAACCCAAACGAAATAGGTCCCGGGCGGGCCGTCGACGTTCGCGCCCCACATCTGCTTGTACCAGAGGCATTTCTCCGAGACGGCGAGCGTGGGGTCGCACGTGCCGCTCATGACCTCGACGTTGAGCAGAGCGCTCGCGGCGGTCTGTGAGGTGCGGGCCTCGACGTGCAGGAGCTTGCCGCCGTTCGCGAGGTCCGGCGAGGTCTTCACGTACTTGATGACGGCGTCCGGGCCCGTGCCGTTGGGGTCGCAGGCGAACGCGCCGTCGATCGTCGTGACGCTTGCTTCGGCGAGGTTCCATCGATGCACGTCGCCGATGACGAGCGCGTTGCTCTGCGTGAGGGGCTCCACGCAGGAGTCGCCGGAGGGCGCCTGGCAGGAGGGCAGGCAGCCGTCGTCGGTCGCGGTGTTGCCGTCGTCGCAGACCTCGTTGCCCGCGGGGATGCCGTCGCCGCAGGTCGTCGCGCATGCGCTCGGCGCGCCCGTGCAGGTCCATCCAGCCTCGACGGCGCAGGCGTCGCTGCAGCCGTCGTTCGCCGCGGTGTTGCCGTCGTCGCAGCCCTCCGCGCCGACCGTCTGCCCATCGCCGCAGACGCTGGCGCATGCGCTCGGCGCGCCCGCACAGGTCCACCCAGCCTCGACGGCGCATGCGTCGCTGCAACCGTCGTTCGCCGCGGTGTTGCCGTCGTCGCAGGCCTCGTTGCCCGCGGAGATGCCGTCGCCGCAGCTCGTCGCGCAGGCGCTCGGGATGCCGTTGCAAGCCCACCCGAACTCGACGGCGCATGCGTCGCTGCAGCCGTCGTTCGCCGAGGTGTTGCCGTCGTCGCAGGCCTCGTTGCCTGCGGAGATGCCGTCGCCGCAGCTCGTCGCGCAGGCGCTCGGTGTGCCGTTGCAAGCCCACCCGAGCTCGACGGCGCATGTGCTGTCGCAGCCGTCATTCGGGGCCATGTTGCCGTCGTCGCAGGCCTCGGCGCCCGCGAGGATGCCGTCGCCGCAGAGCGCGCTGCACGTGCTCGGTGAGCCGTCGCAGCTCCAGCCAAGCTCGACGGCGCACTGATCGTCGCACCCATCGGACGCGACGGTGTTGCCATCGTCGCAGCCTTCCGCGCCCTCGACGGCTCCATCGCCGCAGACCGCGCTCGCGCCGCCGGATCCTCCTGCGCCGCCTTCCCCCCCCGCGCCGCCGATGCCGCCGGATCCCCCCGCGCCACCTGCACCGCCGATGCCGCCCGCGCCGCCGGTCCCGCCTTCGCCGCCTGAACCTCCGATCCCGCCGGATCCACCAGTCCCGCCGATGCCGCCGGTCCCGCCCGCGCCGCCGAGGCCGCCCTCGCCGCCGGTCCCGCCGGATCCTGAGCCGCTGCTGCTCGAGCTCGTCGTCGTGCCCGAGCCCCCGGGCTCCTCGCCTCCGCACGCGACGAGCAAGGTCGCCGTCGTGAGCGTCACCATCGACATCCAGCGTGTTCGTTTCATGGGACAAACCCCGAACCTGTGGCCGGTCCGTCCGGCGCCCCACTATCGGACAAACTGTTTCGCCGTCAGAACAAATTCGTGCGGGTCGAACGGGTCAGGGCGGGAGGTCGAACGCGCGTACCATGTCCGCGCCGACGGCGTGGCAATCGGTGCAGATCGACGGCGCGCCCGAGTAGAGCGACGCGCCCTCGGGGCTCCACTCCACGAAGAACCACGCGCCGCCGCGCTTCTCCATCGCGGCCACGATGTGGGGGCTCCCGTCGTCGTCGAAGCCGTCCTTCACGAGGAGCGATCCGTCGGGCCAGGCCGTGATCTTCGGCCCTTCGAGGGCGCCCGCGATCACGTCGTTCATGAAGATTTCCACCGAAGTCCCATGACGCGCGCTCGAACCCTTCCGCGTCTCGTAGCCGGGCGCGCGCGCCCACGTGCGATACTTCGCGTCCTGGATTCGCGTCCAGAGCTCGTCCGCGCCGTCTGGATCGTCGTCCTGGCGGCAGCCGATCGAGGCTGCGGCGAGGAGCGTCATCACCGCGATCCCCAAGCTTTTCGCGAGTCTCGGCATGAAGCCTCCCCTTCTTCCTTCACGGCAGCGCGGGCGGCGGCGGGAGCGCGCCGCCGCGGCGCACGAACGCCACGATCGCCTTCCCCAGCGCCTTCTGCGCCTTCTCGCACTTCGCGTTCGTCTGGCCCGATGACACGCCTTTGCACTCTTTCTTCTGCTCGGCCGCGCGTGTCGCGATCTTCTCGTCCTTGAGCAGTGCTTCTTGCACGTCGTCGTCGAGCTTGCGCCACGGGATCTCGGCGTGGAGCGGCTCGGGCGGCACGCGCATCCGGATCTCCTCGGCCTGGAGCGAGGCGCAGCTCCCGTTCCAGCGCAGCACGTCATAGCTGCCGCTCGCGCCGCTCACGACCATGCCGCCGGTGTTCGGCGTTCGCTTCTCGAGGATCAGCACTTCCTCCTCGAACGCGAGCTTGTTGCTCGAAGACGGGCCACCCGACGCGTCCCACGCCTCGGTCGCGCGGGCCAGATATCCGCGCACCCACGGCGTGCCCTTCGCGAACAAGGCGAGCGCCATCTCGGGCATTCCTGCGGCGCAGAGGTGGCGCACGAAGGCGTTCGGGGGGACGCAGAGCTCCGAGCCCTCGTTCGCGCACGCCGTCGGGAACGCGATGGGCTCCTCCTTCGGCGGCTCCGGGCTTGGGGCGGCGTCGACCTTGGGCGCGGGCTTCGCTTGGGACGCGTCGTTCGCGGGCTCCGCCGATCCGCCGCAGCCGGAGAGGACGAGCGTGATCGCGGCGGCGCCGAGGACGGAACACCACGCGCCGCCGCGGCGCGAGGGTTCGGGAAAGGCCACGTGCATGCGCTCCAAGCTATCCGAACGTCCTGCGCGTCGGGGTGCAAAGTCGGGGCGTACCCTTGGGCGGGAACTCGTCTTTCCACGGGCGCGCATTCTTGACGCGACGGGGGCGTCGTTCGACGCTCGTCATGCTGCCTTCTCACGCCTTCGGAGGGATGGAAATGCGGTTCTTCGAACGGATGCTCGCCGCGCATGTGTGGCCTACGTGTGCGCTCGTTTTGATGGGCCTCGCCGCTGCGTGTGGTTCGGCCGGAGAGACCGCGTCGAGCGGGATCCCCGCGGGCGGCAACGGGGGCAACGGCGGCGTCCTCACGGGCGTGGGCGGGGGCGGGCAGGGCGGCGCGTCGTCCGCGTCGTCTTCGAGCTCGAGCGGCGAGGGCGGCGAAGGCGGGGTCGAGGTGAAGCTCGGGCCGCCTTATCCGATCGTGCTCTCGCACGGATTCTTTGGGTTCGAAGATTTCGCCGGGGCCGGGTTCGTGACCTACTTTTACGGGGTCAAAGACCACCTCGCGTCGCAGGGCGAGCTCGACGTGTTCACGCCGGCGGTCGATCCGTTCAACTCCTCGGACTTTCGCGGCGCCCAGCTCGTCGAGCACATCGAGCAGATCCTCGCGATCACAGGGCACGCGAAGGTCAACATCATCGGCCACTCGCAGGGCGGGCTCGACGCGCGCGTCGCGGCGAACCTGAGGCCCGATCTCGTGGCCAGCGTGGTCACGGTGGCCACGCCGCACGGTGGATCCCGCGTCGCGGACATCGCGATCGAGCTCGTGAGTGATCCCGCCGCGCAGGACGTGGTGAGTGATCTGCTCGCGCTCATCGGCGCGCCGCTCTACGACGAGTTCGGCGAGCAGACGAACGTCTGGAAGCCCCTCGAGCTCTTCAGCCAGCCCGGCATCGCCGCCTTCAACAAGGCGCATCCCGACGAGCCGGGCGTATTTTACGCCTCGATCGCGGGACGCACGGACCTCCACATCGGCGGTGATAGCTGCGACGCCGACGTCTCGCTGCCCTTCATCGCCGAGTGGAAGGGCAAGCTCGACACGGTGGATCCGCTGCTTTCGCTCTTCGAGTCGATCCTCGACGGCGGGTTCGGCGACCCGTACCCGAACGACGGGCTCGTGCGCGTCGTCGATTCGAAGCGCGGCGAGTTCTGGGGCTGCTTGCCCGTGGATCACCTCGACGAGGTGGGGCAGCTCTTCGGCGATTCGGCCGGCATCGGCAACGGTTGGAAGCACAAGGTCTTCTACGCCGACGTGGTGGCCGAGCTCCGCAAGCGCGGCTTTTAGCCACGAACGCGGAGAGCACGATCGGAGCATCGTAGCAGTTTTCCGGCGGTCCGCGCCCATCGGGACGCGCGATCGAAGATGGACGACGTGGACGAGGCGGCGAAGCGTTGACGCTTCTTCGCCTTCATCCGCAGATCGTTTCCTCGATTCGTTCCCTTGTTTGGGGCGAACTTGTGTTCGGGTGCGGTTTCACACAGGCCGTCGCCATGGGCGAGGATCGTTTTCGCGTGACCGTGCCGGCAGCAGTCGTCTTCCGATTGCGCTTCGTGTATATCCTGAGCGTCTGCGCGTGCGTCGTCGGCTCCGCTGGAGGCGAGTTTGGAAGAGGGTAGTCGAGGTTCGGAGATCGAGCGGCTGAAGGCCGAATTGGCCGCCCTTCAGCAGAAGCTCGAGGAGCGTGAGCGCTCCGAAGCCTCGCTGCGCGCGGAGAACGCGCGCCTGCGTTCCCTCTTCGATCAGCTCCCGGTCGGGGTGTGGGCGACCGATCTCGTGGGCAACGTGCTCATGGCGAACGCCGAGTCCCAGCGGCTCCTCGGGGTCGCCGAGGGCACCGAGCCTTCGCCCAAGGCTCCGCCCGTGGAGGAATGGGGAGAGTCGACCGTGTACTTGCACGGCGACAAGAGCACGCCTTATCTGCTGGAGGAGCTGCCGCATGCCCGCGCGCTCCGCGGCGAGTCCGTTCGGACGGCCGAGGTCTTCCTCCGCAACGAGAACCTGCCCGAGGGGGCGTGGCACGAGGTGCACGCGGCGCCGCTGCGCGACACTTCGGGGACGCAGACGGGCGCGGTCTCGGTGTTCATCAGCAGCGAGTCGCGCAAGAACTTCGAGGAAGAAGTCGCGCTGCGGAACAAAGAGCTCGTCGCCAGCGAGTCGGAAAAGTCGGAGCTCATCGCGCGGCTCAGGATGGCCGTGCAGGAGCTCTCGACCCCGATCCTGACATTATGGGAGGACGTGCTCGCGCTGCCTGTGATCGGCGTGGTCGATTCCCGGCGCAGCGCGGAGATGATGGAGCGACTGCTCGACGAGATCGTGCGTAGTCAGTCGAGGTTCGTCATCATCGATCTCACGGGCGTCGAGGTGATCGACACCTCGACCGCCGATCACTTCATGAAGCTGGTCAAGGCCGTCAATTTGATCGGCGCGCGCTGCGTGCTGACGGGCATCCGGCCCGCGGTTGCGCAAACGCTGGTCGATCTCGACGTCAACTTCGGCCAGCTCGAGACACTACGAAACTTGAAGCACGGGCTTCGCTACTGTCTGCGTTGGCTCGATGCCGAGGATGCCAGGCAAAACACGGTGAGCGAGGGCGAGGCCAGGAGGGCCCGATGGTCATGATGATGGAAACGCAGCGGATCCCGATCGTACGCCTGTCTGGAAAGCTGATCGTATCGATCCAGACCGCGCTTTCGGACACCGTGGTGGATCGGCTGCAGCAGGACGTCGCGGCCGCTTGCGAGAAGGGAGACGCACGCGGACTCGTGGTCGACCTCTCCGGTGTCGACGTGCTCGACAGCTACATCACGCGTAGCATCCGCGACCTCGCGGTCATGGCGCGGCTCATGGGCGTGGAAACCGTGGTTTGCGGCCTCCGGCCCGCCGTCGCGATGACGCTCGTCGAGATGGGCATGGAGCTGCCCGGCGTGCGCACGGCGTTGAACCTCGATCGCGCCCTCGCGCTGCTCGATACACTCCAGCCCGAGGGGCTGCCGCACGACCTCGCCGGCGAAGGGGACGAGTGGGAGGGCGAGGCGTGACCATCGTCTCTCGGACGACGTGGTGGAGGAGGAGGCGCGATCGATGAACGAGATCGCGGGGGAAATCCTCGCCATCTTGCGGCGGTACCTCTCGGAGCCGACGAGTCGCTCGCTCCTCACGTCCGCTGCGAGGCGGGCGAGCGTGAGGCTCGAGGTGCTCACGCGCCCCGAGATCCCGCAGCTCGTCCAGCAGCTCGGTCCGGGCTTGAACATCTTCTTGCAGGAGCCGGAGAAGCTCGCGAACTGCAAGAGCCTGCTCGCGCTCGTGGCCGTGGAGAACGCTCCATCGATCCCCATGGAGCCCCCGCAGCAGCAGGCCGAGTCGCGTCCCGATGGCATCAGCGTCCCGATCCGCGCCGAGCACGACGTCGTTCGCGCCCGCACGCTCGGCAAGGACATGGCCAAGCAGCTCGGCTTCTCCGAGGTCGTCCAGACGAAGGTCGCGACGGCCGTCTCCGAGCTCGCGCGCAACATCTTCCAGTACGCCGGGACCGGCGAAATTCGGATCCGACGGATTGAAGGAAAACGGCGCGGGATCGAGGTCGTCGCTCGTGATCAAGGCCCGGGCATCTCCGACCCGGCGCTGATCCTGAGCGGCGCTTACCGCTCGAAGTGGGGTATGGGCGCCGGTCTCCGCGGCACCAAGCGGCTCGTCGACGAGTTCGAGCTCGACACGCACCCCGGCCTCGGCACCACGGTTCGCATCCGAAAGTACGCCGAGTAGCCTGTGGACATTGGCACGGCAGAGCGCCCCGCAGATGGGGAAACCGTCTGCGGCGACGCACACCTCATCCTGGAGCGCAAGCCCCGCACGCTCATCCTCGTCGCCGACGGCCTCGGCCACGGCCCCCACGCGGCGCTCGCCGCCTCGACGCTCTGCAAGTACGTCGAAGAGCACGTCGAAGAGCCGCTCGAGATGCTCCTGCGCGGCGCCGACAGGGCCGTCGCCAGCACGCGCGGCGCCGCCGTGATGCTCGCGCGCGTCGATGCGCAGACCGCGACGCTCGACGTCGCAGGCGTCGGCAACGTCGCGCTCCGCTCGTGGAGCAAAGAGAAGATCCAGCCGCTGCCCGCGCGCGGCGTGCTCGGCCGCGGCATCCGCCACGTGCGGATCTTCCGCTACGGCCTCGTGCACGGCGACATGTTCGCGCTCTACACGGACGGCATTTCTGGCAGCTTCGACATCGAGCAGGTCAAGCACCAGAGCGCCACGATGATCGCCCGCTCGGTCCTCGAGGGTTATCGAAAGTCGCACGACGACGCGACATGTGTGGTCGTGCGTTACCTGGACCGCTGATGTCGAAGCTGCCCTCGCTCGTGCCCGAGCCGCTCTCGTTCGACATCGGCAACGAGCACGACCGCTTCTGGTGCGCCGCAGAGGGCCGCCGCTACGCCTCCGTGATCGGCTTCGACGCCAAGGCCCAGGGCGAGGTCGCGATCTGCATCGCCGAGCTCGTCTCGAACGTCGCGAAATTCGCCGGGCGGGGCACGCTCGCGCTCTCGACGGTGACCGAGCCGCGCCTCGGCATGCGCATCGTCGTCGAGGACGCGGGCCCCGGCATCGACAACCCCGCAAGCGTGTTCGAGGACGGTTTTTCCGAGGGGCGAAGGCTCGAGCCGGGCACGCAGCGGCGCAGCGGGCAGGGGCTCGGTGTCGGGCTCGGCGCCGTGGCGCGCATGATGAGCCACGTCGAGATGGAGAACGCGCCGGGCCGCGGCTTGCGCGTCGTCTGCATCAAGTGGCTCGATCCGCCGCGCGGCGGATCCGGCGCGTTCCCGGCGTCCGGACCGAGCAGCGCGCGGTAGCTCGATCAGCGAGGCGCGGCGCGCCCGCCGCCCCGCGCGAGGAAGGCCTCGTAGCCCTCCATCAACGCGAGGTAGATCCAGCCGCCGAGCACCTCGGCGCCGGCGCTCGACGGGTGCGCGAGATCGGCCCCGCCGAGGCCGCGCTGCACCCACACGCCCATCGATCCGAGCCCGCCCATCGCGTTCAGCGTGTCCCAGTACCCGCAGCCGACCTCGGCCGCGACCTTGCGCTGGATCGCCGCGAGCTTCGGCACGACAGGGCGGCTCGTGTAGCCCGTGCCCTTCTTGTCGGCGCGATCCATCGGCCCGATGAGCAAACACGAACCCTGGGGCAGCGCCGCGCGCGCCTGCACGAGCACGGCCTTCATCGTGGACGCGTACTGATCGAGCGGGAAGAGCTCGCCGTCCTCGCTCTCGTTCATGCCGTACTGGAAGACGGTGAGCGCGGGATCTCGCGTCTTGAGCTGCTCGGCGAAATGCGCGTCGTCGCTCTTGTCGAGGAAGCGGATGCGGCAGCCCTGGATGCCGATCGCGTCGAGCACGACGCCGGGCACGTCGCGCTCCATGGTCACGCCGAACGCGCGCACGCCCGGGCCCTCGGCGCGCACTTCGAGCTCGTGCGGGCCGTCGGGGACCTCGTAGACGCGCTGCCGTGAGGCCGAGGCGTCGGCGCGCGTATCGATGGTCTCCCGCGGGGCGCCGTCGATGCTCACGCTCATCGGAGCTCCGTCGGCATGTTCGAGGTAGCTCACGGCGAAGCGCGAGACGGCGCGGCCGAAGGTGCCGGTCTTCGTGGTCGCGAAGCGCGAGAACGCGCCCTTGCCTTGCGCGCGGAACGAGACGCCGCCGAGGCCGTAGAAGCCGTCCTTCGCGTAGGGGCCGACGACGCGGCTGACCTGCCAGCCCGGCGCCGCGAAGCGCACGACGTCGTTGTGGAAGTAGCCGGGCCAGGCGTTCGCCATGAGCATGAAGCCATGGCCCGCGTCGCCGAAGCGGCGCTGGAGCTTGCGGCGCAGCGTCGCCGTGACGAAGTCGCTCGCCACGATCGAGTCGCCGAAGTAAGTGACGCGCGCGATCGCCTTTGGCTCCTTGCGTTCGACGGCGGCGAGGCGGCCGTAAAACGCGTCGAGCGCGTGACCCGAGGGATCCTCGATCGATCGCGGGGGTTTTCCCGTCTCGGTGGTGCTCGCCGCGGGCACGATCTCGGCTGCGGCGGGCGGGAGCGCGACCTCCTCCGGCTGGCGCAGCTCGGCCTGCTCCGTCGTCTCCATCGCGAGCGCCGTCTCGCCGACGGAGGCCGCGGGCTCGGGCGTGGGCGCTACCGCGACGAGGCCTTCGCCTTCGGGCAGCGGCGTGAGCAGGCGCAGGCGCGCGAGCGACGGGGCGAGGTAGGGCACGGCGACGAGCGCGGCGAGCGTGACGAGCGCGATCACGGCTTGCGAGCGCAGTCCGTTCACGCGCGGCGCCTCGGGGCCGTCCGGCGTCGCTGCGGGCCGCGCTGCCGCCTCCGTGGGCGCAGGCGCGACGCGGGGCGCGTCCTTGGCCTGCGGCGCGTCCTTGGCCTGCGACGCCGTCTGCGGCGCTTCCTGCGGCGCGGGGGCCGCCTTGGGCGCTGCTTCGGGAGCTTGGGCCTTCGTGGGGGATTTCTGGGCTTGTGCGCGCGGGGAGGCGGCCGCCGCGCGGCGCCGACGACGACCGGTCATCGGCGCGCGCTCAGCCGCCCTGCTTTTGCTTGAGCATCGCGACTGCGCGGTCCTTGCAGGCCGTGTCGCGCTGGTGCCTGCAGATCGCGATCAGCATCTTGATGTCTGCCTCGCTCGCCTTGCCGGACCAGACCCTCGGCTCGAGGCCCTTGCGAATCGCGGCCTCGTCGAACTGTCCGGGGGGCGGCGGCGCCGTCGGCGTCGTCGCCGCGGTCGGCTCCGTCGACTTGGCCGGCGTGGCGCCCGTGGCGCCGCTCGTGCTCCCGTTGTTGAAGCTCCCGCCGCCCGGGTTTGGCGGGACGTACGTGCCGCCGCCGTTGTTCGGCGTGGGCGCCGTCGGCTCCGGCCCGGCGAGGGCGTGGAGCAGATCGGCGGCCTTCTTGCGCTGGTCTGCGCTCACGCTCGGCGTGGAGGCGATCTGCTGGAAGATGCGCTTCTTCTCGGCCACGTCTTCGAGCTGATCGGCCTTGCTGAACATCCAGTCGGCCCACTTCGACTCGATGTCCTTGAAGGGCTGGCTCTCGCGAACGGGCGAGTTGTCGTTGATGGCCTGGAGCTTCGTGTGCGCGCGATCGAAGTCCTTCGCGTCGACGAGCTCCTGGGCTTCTTTCAGGACCTGCGCCTCGAAGGCGCTCATCTCCGGCGTTTCGACGGTGTTTGTCGTGGTCGTCGTCGGGGTCCGGGTCATCCCGACGATCACGCCGATCACCACGAGGCCCACCACCGCGCCGATGCCGATGAGCTTGCCGAGGCTCGGGCCGCGCGGCGGCGGCGCGGGCGTACCCACGCTCGTCGCGACGTTGTCGAACGAGCCCATCGGCCGCATGGCCTGGCCGTCGACGCCGAGGCCCATGCCCGCGCGGAAGATCTTGCCTGCGCCGACGAACCGCAGGCGCACGTCGCCGAGCTCGAGCGCGTCGCCCGCTTCGAGGATGCCGCGCTTCAGCTCCACGCCGTTGATGCGGATGCCGTTCGCGCTGCCCTTGTCGATGATCTCGTAGCGGCCGTTGCCGAGCGCGATGAGCTCGGCGTGCAGGCGGCTGACGGAGCTGTGGTTGATCGAGATCGTCGCCTCTTCGGCGCGGCCGATCGTGAAGTGCTCACGATCGAGCGGATACTCGGCGCCGGGGTTTGGCCCGACGACCACGACGAGGCGGTTCGGCCTTTGATGGACCGGCACCTGCGCGAGCGCGCCTTGTTGCGCTGTCGCGTCCGGTGCGGGCACCACCTTCGACTCGTCGACCAGCTCGATGCGGTAGTCGCCGAGCTGGATGACGTCGCCGCCGTTGATCGCCTGATCCCCGACGACACGGACGCCGTTGACGAAGGTCCCGTTGTAGCTCGACGGATCGGAGATCGACCATCCCTGGCCGTTCCGCTTGAGCTGCGCGTGTTTACGCGAGACGTTGCGGTCGGTCAGGCGAATCGAGTTACCTTCGCCGCGTCCGAGCCCGTACTCGTCGTGGGCGAGAGGGAGTACGGTCTGTTTCCCCTCGTCGTCCTCGATCGTTAGCTTCCACATAGACGGGTTGCCGCGAGGCGTGGCTCGACGGATAGAGGTACTTTACCGATGGATCCCCGCCGAACGCAATGCTCGTTTGTGGACGGGGGTGCGGGGAACTGCTGCGAGGTGCGCGACGAGACCAACGTACCTTCGGGCCTCGTCGCGCTCACGTTCAACCCGAAGATTTGGCTTTGACCGGGCGGAACGGGTGGAGGAAGGACGCGAGCGAGCTCGGGTTCCTCGTCTGGAGCCAGAGGCGGCCCTGACCCTGGAAGTTGCACACGAGGCCTTCCCCGCCGAGGAAGAGGCTCTTCAAGCCGCCGACCTTGCTGATGTTGTACTGGAGGCCCTGTGTGAACGCGACCATGTGCGTGTTGTCGCAGATGTAGCCGTAGTACTGCTGGCCGATGTCGAGCACGTGCGCGCCGCCGTAGCAATTGAACCAGAGGTAACCCTGGCCGTACGCGCGGATGAGGAAGAGGCCGCCCGAGAAGAAGCCCTTCGCGCCCTGCCACTTCGTGTCGAGCGTGACGCCCGGCGTGGAAGCGAGGTAGGCGCCGGACTGCAGGAAGAGCTCCATGCCCGGCTGCATCGTGATGCACACGATCGCGCCTTCGGGCGCGGGCGCGAACCACATGCTCTGCCCCGGCGCCGTCGCCGTGAACGTGTTCTGGAAGAGGCTCTCGCCGCCGAGCAGCTTGCGCTTGAGGGCGCCGCCGATGCCGCCCTGCAAGCTCGTCTTCATCTCGATGCCCGTGTCGCGCGCGACCATCGCGCCGCTCTCGGTGATGATCTGCTCGCCGGGTTGGTCGAAGTGGACCTGGACCAGGCCGAAGTCGGGGTTGTGACGGATCTCGTGTCGCACGGTTAAGACCTCTTCACTGCTCGCGCGCTGGCAAGAGAGCGCCGATCGTCGCACCGTACTCGGCGGCGTTGCGGGACTGCAGGTACACGGTGCCCTGCCCCTCGAAGTGGCAAACGAGGCCCTCGCCCGAGAGGAACGAGGCGATCCAGCCGGATCCGCTCTTGCCGACCTTGTACGTGAGCGTCGACTCCCACGCGGCGAGGTGCCCCGTGTCGATCACCATGCTCCCGTCGACCTGCACCTGTTCGAGCGCGCCGAACGTGCCGATGACGACCTGGCCCATCCCCGACGTTTCGAGCAGGAAGAGGCCCGCGCCCGAGAACATGCCCTTGAAGCCGCCGGTCCTCGTCTTCACGTCGACCGAGGGGCTCGAAGCAACGTAGGCGCTGTTCTGGATGCACCACTGCTTGTGGCCGGCTTCGAGCACCGCCATGTCCCCGCAGAGCGGCGTGGCGAAGAGGACCTCGCCCTGGCCGCCTTGCGCGGTGAAGGTGTTGCGGAAGAACGACTCGCCGCCGAAGAGCCGCTTGAGGCCCTTCATGAAGCCGCCGGACTGCGTCTGCATCTGGACGTTGGTCGACATGCCGACCATCGCGCCGCTCTCGGCGACGACGGACTCGCCGTTCTGCAGCCAGCACTGCGCGAGCGACTGCGACGGGCGGTAAAGAAGGTTCACTTGCATCGCTGTTCGTCCTTATCTCCGGAAGCCCCTCGCCTCACGGCGGCAGCATCGGCGTGAGCCAGTCGACGAGCGCGCTCGTGTTGCGCGACTGGATGAGGATTTTGCCCTGGCCCTGGAACTCGCAAACGATGCCCTCGCCCGAGGCCATGAAGCCGAGGAGGCCGCCGCCGCCGCTGCGGATCTTGAAGTTCAACGACGAGTCGAAGCCCACGATGTGGCCGTTGTCGACGATGTAGCTGCCGTTGCAGTCGATCTCGTCGATCGCCCCGTAACTCGTCACGAAGACCTGGCCGTTGCCGGAGGCCTCGATGAAGAACGCGCCTTCCTTCGCGAGCAACGCGCGCAGGCCGCCCCAGCGCATCTTCAGGTCGATGTCGCCCGCGCTCGCGAGGAACGCGCCGGCGCTGAAGATCATGGAGTTGCCGGCGAGCTGGATCGGCTTGATGCCGCCCGAGAGCGAGGGCGCGAGCCACACCCAGCCGCCTTGCGGGCCAGAGAAGTGGTTCACGAAGAAGGTTTCACCACCAACGATCTTGCGGATGATCGCGATGAAGAACGCCTTCATCTTGCCGAAGAAACCGGCGTTTTTCCCCGCGTTGAGCTTGACCTCCATCGTGAGGCTGCTCGAACGGGCGACCATGGACCCAGCCTCCGCGATGATCGTCTCGCCCGGGGCGAGGCTCACCTGGAGCATCGAGAACGTCGGCTCGTACTTGACGATGTGTTGCATCCGAATCCTTCCCCATTCGTTCGGGAGGAGGTCTTTCGGCCGGGACGGCGTGCGTGTCGACGCGCTCCCCCCACGGGCGGCCGAGAGGCGGGCAGGGTATAACGGAGACATGTCGGGAGCGGAAGCGGGAAGTGGGAAAGGTGCGTCCGGTACGGGATTCGGGCACAGCCCCAAGCGCCTGGTCGCCGAGCTCGGGATCCTGCTCCTCGCCATCGTGGGGCTGATCTTCGCCGCGCGTGGGTGCGCCGGATACGCGTCCACGGCCATCGTCGCGGTGATCCCGCCCGACGCCGACGCGGCGATCGGAAAGACGGCCGGCGAAGCGATGCGCGCGCAGCATGGGCTCTCCGGCGCGCCGACCGAGGACCAAAAGGCGCGCGTGGATCGGATCTTCGAGGAGCTGCGATCGAGCCTCACGGACGAGGAAAGACGTGTCCTCGTGGCGCCGCGGATCACGGTGCTGAAGGACGATCAGGTGAACGCATTCGCGCTCCCCGGCGGTGAGGTTTTTGTGCTGACGGGGCTGCTCGATCGGTCGAAGGACGACGACGAGGAGCTGCGCGGCGTGCTCGCGCACGAGATCGGGCACGCGGTGAAGCGACACGGCGTGCGATCGCTCGCGCGAAACGCGCTGTTCGGGCTGACGATCGCGTTCGTCGTGGGCGACCTGAACGACATCACGGCCACGGTGATCGCGGGCGCCTCGCAGCTCGATACGCTGCGCTACAGCCGCTCGATGGAGGAAGAGGCCGACGCGTTCGGGGTGGATCTGCTCGCGCGCAGCAACAAGAGCCCCGAGGGGCTGGCGCGCTTCCTCGAGAGCCTCGAAGCCATGCCCGTGCCGGAGCTGCTCTCGACGCACCCGGACAGCGAGGAACGCGCGAAGGCGATCCGCGAGCGGATGCGCGCCGGCAAGTAAACCAGGAGATCGCAAGGGGATCTCCCTCCAGGGGGTGAATCGGCCGGGGCTTTGCCTGGCCGAGAGGGGGACACGAGGCGTCCCCCTCGGGACTAAACGCGGAGGTTGCGCGAGGCGCTGCTGATCGCGGGCACGAGCGTGTCGCCCTCGACGCGGCCGAAGACGTCGAGCACCGTGCGGCCCTCGGCGTCGCGGCCAGGGCGCTCGCGCGTGTACCGCGAAGGCGCGGCCGCGAGGATGACGCCGAGCTCGGCCGCGACGTCGGCGAGGGATCCCGAGAGCTCGTCGTCGATGGCGCGGCCGCGCGCCTCGTGCGACGTGCCCGGCGGGACGCGGACGGCGACCGAGCCGAAGACCCGCGTCCCCTCCACGATGATCGCGTGCTCCTTGCCAGTTTTTTCGAACAAACGGAGCGCGGCCTCCGTGTCCTTCAGGGCCTCGCGCGCGTCGACGATCATGGCCCTGCGGCGGCGGAGCTCGGCTCGTCGATCCGGCGAGTCGTCGCCGAGGCTCGCGATCTTCTCCGCGAGTTTGTCGTGTTCCGCCTTCAGACGCTCGACCTCGGCCTCCGCTGCCTTCCGGGCGGCCTCGAGCCTGTCTTGCACTTCGCTGCTCATGGGCGAACGTTGACGTTCGTCCCGGGCCACCGTCAACGGGGGAAAGCGCGAGGTCTCTACTTCGTCCGCGTGAGCAGGAGGCTCCCGAGGAGGAGCACGCCCGCGGCCGCGGCGCCGTAGAGGCAATACCGGGCGAGGTGCGCCTGGCCGGCGAGGTGGAGCTGCAAGGCGGCGAAGCCCGACGCGATGCCGATCGCCGCGTAGATGAGCTGGCGGATCCCGGCGTAGACGAGCCGCGCCGCGCTCGGCAGGCCCTTCACGCGGAGCTCGAACTCGCCGCGGTTCGCGCGGTTCAGGTACTTGCGGAGGTCCTCGGGGATCGTGATGGCCTTGAGGGCCATGTCCTTCGCCGCGTCGACTGCGATCTGTGCCCAGTCGCGGTTGCCGAGCACGAAGTCCTGCAGGTAGGGCCGGATGACCTCCATCGGCGAGAGCTCGGGATCGAGCTGCGTGCAGAGCCCCGTGAGCAGGAGGATCGTTCGTTCGAGCAGGACCCAGTCGCGCGGGATGTGGAAGGCGCCCGAGAGCTCCTTCAGGCCGATGTTCATCTTGCGCAGATCGACGAGGCTCTCGATGCCCTTCTGCGGATCGAGCTTGATGTCCTTGAGGTTGAAGGTGTCGATCTTCACCTCGTCCTGGAAGCGCTGGTGGAAGAACTCGATGACCTTCTCGCTCACGTCGGGCGAGTCCGTGCGCGAGAGGAAGCCCATCTTGCGCATGGCCTTGATGAGCTGATCGGTGTCGCGGCGGATCACGCCCTCCAGGAACTCGGGGATGCCCTCGCGCATCTGCGGCGAGAGCTCCGCGACGGCGCCGAAATCGAGCAGGACGAGCGCGCCGTCGTCGCCGACCAGCATGTTCCCGGGGTGCGGATCGGCGTGGTAGATGCCGTCGACGAAGATCTGCTGGCAGAAGACCTGCACGACCTTGCGGGCGAGCGCTTTGCGATCGACGCCGCGCGCGTCGAGCGCGGTGATGTCGCCGATCTTCACGCCGGGCACGAAGTCCGTGGTCATCACGCGGCTCGTGCAATAACCGTCGATCGGGCGCGGGAAGCGCACCGTGGGATCACGGAGGAAGTTGTCGGCGATGCGCGTGATGTTCCGCGCCTCGCTCTGGAAATCGAGCTCCTCCAGGATCATCGAGCGGACCTGGTGGTAGTAAGCGTCCAGGCCCTGCACGGGGACGAAGATGCTGACGATCTGCATGATGCGGCGGATCGTGGTGAGATCGAGCCGCACGATCTCGTCGATGTCGCGGTGCTGGACCTTGACTGCGACGTGCGCGCCGTTCTTGAGCCACGCCTCGTGCACCTGACCGAGCGAGGCGCTCGCGATCGGCTCCTCGCAGAAGCGATCGAAGATCGCGCCGACGGGCTTGCCGAGCTCGCGTTCGATGCGCTCGGCGATCTCGCGGTACGGCCGTGGCGGGACCTGATCCTGCAGCGCCTCCAGGCCCGAGCGGAACTGCGCGGGCAGGAAGTTCGCCATGATGCTGAGGAGCTGCCCGACCTTGATGAACAGGCCCTGGAGCTCGACGATCGTGGAGAGCACGCGGCGCGCGTTGCGCCCGTGCACGTCGGCCATGCGCGCATCGAGCCACGCCTGCCCGAACCAGCGCCCGAGGAAGAAGAACCAGAGGTAGCTGCCGAGGACGACGAACGTCGTCGTGTAGGCGCGGATGAAGCGGTAGCTCTGCCGTCCCTTCGGCCGGATGCCGCGCGGCCCAGCGCCTCGCTTGGCCGGTTTCGAAGGCGCCTTCGCCGCGGGCGCGATGAGACGCACGCGCGGCTGTTCCTGGAGGTCCGGGGCGCCTTGCGACACGGGGCGAGCTTATCTCGCGGCTCGTTGCGCCTCCACCATCGCGTCGAACATGGCGTCGTAGGCGGCCGGTCGCGCCTGCCGGATCGCGAGCGCAGTGCGCGTCGGGTGGACCCGGTTCGTGAGCAAAACGCCGACGAAATCAGCGTCCGGATCGATCCAGAGGCTCGTGCCCGTGAAGCCGAGGTGGCCGAAGGTCCGCGGCCCGAGGCGCGCGCCGGAGCTCGGCTCGTTGCCGCTGCGCTGATCGAAGCCTGCGAGCAGCGAGCCGCCGGGGCGAGGTCGGACGAGCGGCGCGAGGTCGTCGGGGTCGAGGAAATCGCGGCGTTCACCCGCGAGCGCTTCGAGCACGGCGATGCCGAGCCGCGCGACCGAGCGCGCGTCCCCGAAGAGGCCCGCGTGCCCCGCGGACGCATGACCCACGAGCGCCCAGGCGTTCTCGTCATGCACGGCGCCCCGCACGAGGCCGTCGCGAAACGGGACGATCTCGGTTGGCGCGACTCGCGCATCAAACGAAGGCTTTTGCGCGCGGAGGGTGCGCGAGGATCCGATGTCGAGATCCAGCGGTCCCGTGACTTCCCGCGTCACGAGCGCGTCGAGCTCGAGCCCGCTCCTCTGCGCGAGCGCCGCGCCGAGGAGGACGTATCCGAGGTCACTGTACACCGGCGGAAACCCTTCCGGCGGCGGATCTCCCGTGCAGCCGTCGCGCCGCGCGTCGCCGGCCATGACGAGCGCGGCCTCGACGTCGACGGCTTCGCCTCGCACGAGCGGCCCGTAAAGGGAGCCATGCGCGTCGAGGCCCGCGCGATGGGCCGCGAGGAGGTCGAGCGAGACGCGCGCCGAGCGTGTCTTCGCGAGCATCGGCACGAGATCGGCGAGCGGCTCCGAGCGGGCGAGCGCCCCTTGGCGAGCGAGCCGGGCCATCACGAGCGCGGTGACGGGCTTCGTGACCGAGGCCAGATCGAAGGGCGTATCGAGGTCCGCGCGTGGCGCGCCTTCCTCGAACGAGAGGACGCCTGCCGCGCCTGCGCCGTGGATCCAGCCTGCGCGCGTTCGCAGTGCGGCGGCGACCACGGCGCACGGCGCGGCCTGGTGATCGTCCACGACGACGCGCGCGGCGGCCGTGAGGTCGATGGCGGGGGCGGCGTTCTTCACGGCAGTGAGGATTGAGCCCGAGGGGTTTGGGGGCGTAGCTCGGCTTGTCCGAGCGTAGCCCCCAAGCGTTGAGAGCGGGAGGGGGTGTCAACGATCTCGCGATTCGATCAAACGTGCCGCGTCTTTGACCCCGAGCGCGCTCGCCCCTTATCCTGGTAGACCGGGGAGTCGAGCAAGAAACCATGGCCGAGTTTGCATGGGAGGCCCGTGCCAGGACCGGAGAGGTCCGCAAGGGCGTGATGGATGCGGAGAACGAGGCCGCCGTGCAGACCCGCCTGCGCGGCTTGCAGCTCAACCCGACGAAGATCACGCAGAAGCGCAAGGGCCTCGATCTCAAGAACGTCACGATCGGCTCGGGCGTCAGCTCGCAGGACCTCGTCAAGTTCACGCGCCAGTTCGCGACGATGATCGACGCGGGCCTCCCGCTCGTGCAGTGCCTCGACATCCTCTCGAACCAGGAGCCGAACCCGCGCTTCCAGGTCGCGCTGCGCGACATCAAGAACAGCGTCGAGCAGGGCGCGACGTTCAGCGACTCGCTGCGGCGGCACCCGAAGATCTTCGACGAGCTCTTCGTGAACCTCGTCCAGGCCGGCGAGGTCGGCGGCATCCTCGACACGATCATGAACCGCCTCGCGGGCTACATCGAGAAGCGCGCGAAGCTCGCGCGTCAGGTGCGCGGCGCGATGGCGTATCCGACGGCGGTCATCATCATCATGATCGTGGTCATCATCGTGCTGATGACCTTCGTGATCCCGGCCTTCGAAGGCATGTTCGCCGAGTTCGGCGCGAAGGATGCGCTGCCGGGGCTGACGAAGGCGGTCATCGCGACGTCGCGCGCGTTCGTCAGCGCCTTGCCGTTCACGATCGTCGGCAGCATCGGTCTCGTGTACGGCGCGATCAAGTTCTACCAGAACCCGAAGGGCAAACGCATGGCGCACAAGCTCATGCTGAAGCTGCCGATCTTCGGGCCGGTGATGCAAAAGATCGCGGTCGCGCGGTTCACGCGGACGCTCGGCACCTTGCTCGGCTCCGGCGTGCCGATCCTCGACGCCCTCGACATCGTGGCGAAGACCGCGGGCAACGTGATCGTCGAGGAGGGCCTCGTCTACGCGCGGGCCAAGATCTCCGAGGGCAAGAACATGGCTGAGCCGCTGGAGGAGATCAAAGTCTTC
Organism: Polyangium sorediatum; assembly: GCF_029946465.1. Classification (NCBI taxonomy): domain Bacteria; kingdom Pseudomonadati; phylum Myxococcota; order Polyangiales; family Polyangiaceae; genus Polyangium; species Polyangium sorediatum. The sequence continues at coordinate 50,518 of NZ_JARZHI010000026.1, read as the reverse complement.
CCCGGCATGGTCGTGCAGATGGTGGCCGTCGGCGAGCAGACCGGCGCGCTCGACACGATGCTGAACAAGATCGCCGACTTCTACGAGGAGGAGGTCGACGTGGCGGTCTCGGCGTTGACCTCGCTGCTCGAACCTCTGCTCATGGTCGTCGTCGGCGCGGTCGTCGGGGTGGTGCTCATCTCGATGTACCTCCCGATCTTCAGCCTCGCAGGCAACATCAAGGGCGAGTGATGAGGCTCGGCCTCCGCGACGGCGCCGAGAGCTCGTTCGCGGTCCGCTTCGCGTGGCTCACGGGGCTGCGCCTGATCGTCCTCACGATCGTGCTGATCGTCATGACGACGATCTACCTCGGCGGCATCGGCACGCGCGCAGATTCGAGCCGGATCGCGATGCTCACGTTCGCGGTCGCGTTCGCGCTCACGGGCATCTACGCCGCGGTGCTCCGGCTCGGCAAGGGTCTGCCGCTGCTCGCGTACGGGCAGATGTTCATCGACCAGATCGCGTGGTCGATGATCGTCTACGTCTCCGGCGGCGCGGCGAGCGGTGCGACCTCGCTCTATGGCTTCACGTGTCTCTGCGGCGCGATCTTGCTCGGCCTGCGCGGCGCGCTCATCGGCCTGATCGCAGGGGCCTCGTCGTACGCGTTGCTCTGCACGCTGCTCGTGCAGGGCTACCTGCTTCCGCCGCCGGATCAGCCGCTCGAAGCGTACGCGACGAGCTGGTCGGAGGCCGCGTTCCCGCTCGTGCTGAACCTGCTGGCGATGAGCGTTGTGGCGCTGCTCGGCAGTTACCTGGCCGAGCGGCTCCGTATCACGGGCGGTCGGCTCGTGGTGGCGACAGCGCGCGCCGAGCAAGCGGAGCGGCTCGCGGCGCTCGGCCGACTCGCGGCGGGGCTCGCGCACGAGATCCGAAACCCGCTCGGATCGATTGTCGCTTCCATCGAGCTCTTGCGGACGGGTGGATCCCTCGGCGCCGAGGATGAAGCGCTCTGCGCGATCATCGAGCGGGAGACGACGCGGCTGAACGAGCTCGTGACCGACATGCTCGACGTCTCACGCCCACGCGCGCCCTCGAAGGCGCCGATGGATTTCGCTGCGACCGCGCGCGACGTGGTGATGCTCGCCGGGAAATCGGGCCGCGGCCGTGACGTACCCTTGCGCTACGTGGGGCCGGATTCGCTCGAGATCGAGGCCGACACGGCGCAGATGCGGCAGGTCGTGTGGAACCTCCTGCGCAACGCGATTCAGGCGAGTTCCGCGGGCGCGGAGGTGATCGTACGCGTCGAGGCGGACGCGGGCGGCGCGGTCGTGCTCGCTGTGGAGGATCGGGGCGTGGGGATCCCGCCGGAGGCGCGCGAGCGGCTCTTCGACGCGTTTTTCACGACGCGATCGCAGGGCATGGGCATCGGCCTCGCGGTGGTGAAGCGGATCCTCGACGACCACGGGTTCGGGATCGAGGTCGAGAGCGAGTCTGGGAAGGGCACGACGTTCTGCGTGCGGATCCCGCACTCGAAGGAGCTCGCGCTCGCGCCGAGCTGAGGGATCAGGGCTCTTCGAAGGGCGCGACCGGCGGATCGATCCGGAGCGAGGCGTCCGGGAGCAGCACGATGGAGGACGCGTCGAGGAGCAGGATCGGCTCGTGCGGGCCGGCGTCGGGTGTTTCGGAGGCTCCCTGGGCGCGGGGCGCGGGCGGCGCCTCCGGGGGCGAACACCCGCGCGACGCGAGCCAGCCGAGGCCGAAGAAGCCGATCGCGCCGGCGAGCCCCGCTGCGAGGAGGATCGGGCGGCGCTTCATGGCCCGATGGTGCCTTGCGAGCGACAGAGGCGCCACGCGTGTCGTGGCCGCCCGTTCACAGGGCCTGACATCGGGGGTTGGAATCAGCTAGATCCGGCGCGTGGCACGGAAGGTGAATAAACGGGGGGCATGGACGTCTGCCCTCTGTTCCGCGGCGCCCAGGCGGCGAACGGCGGTGGAGGCAGGAGGAGCTGGAACGTGAAACGAACGAACTTTGTCGGCGCGTTGGTCTTGTCGTTCGCCGTGTCGCTCGCGGGCGCTGCGGGCCTCGCACATGCCGGAGCGGCGACGGATGTGGTGAAGGCCAAGCAGACGGCCTTGTTCGATCTCCTCAAGAAGCCCTCGAACGACGCGAAGGTCAGCGCGATGTTCGACGAGCTGCTCGATTACCAGGCGCTCGCGGAGGCCTCGCTCGGCTCGGAGTGGGCGGCCCGCTCCGACGCGGAAAAGGCCGAGTTCAGCGACCTTCTGAAGCAGCTCGTCCGCAAGTCGTACGAGCGAAACCTCAAGAAGACGCTCGATTTCAACATCGAATACACGGCCGAGGAGAAGAAGGGCGACGCGATCGTGGTGAAGACGCGCGCCGTGTCGAAGAAGGACGCGCGGAGCGAGCCTGTCGAGATCGCCTACGTGATGGCCGAGAAAAACGGCGCGTGGCGGGTGAAGGACATCATCACGGACGACGTGAGCCTGGTGTCGAGCTACCGCTCCCAGTTCACCAAGATCGTCAAGAAAGACGGCTTCCCGGCGCTCATCAAGAAGATGAAGGACAAGCTCGCGAAGGGCGACGTCTGAAGCGCCTTCCGCCCCCATGAACAGCGGCCCTCGGGCGAACGAGCCCGGGGGCCGTTTGCGTTTCGAACGGTCGTCGTCGCTCTCCGCTCGGGAAATTCGCGGTGGGACGCGCCTCTTTGGTAGGCTACGGGGCGTGGCTTTTGGTGTCGGGCCGGGAGGGCGGGTGCGCCCCTTCGGACGCGCTGAGCCGCTCCGCGTCCCCACGACGACGGGGAGCAGCAGCGCGGAGGCGAAGCCTCGCCCGACGGATCGGCCGATCCTGCTGCTCTCGGTGCAGCGCGGGACACTCTCGATCGAGCTCGACGCGCCGTTCGCCGTAGGGCCGCTCGTCGTCGACGAGCTCGCGATCGCGCTGTCGAGCGTGCGTTTTCCGGTGGATCTCACGGGCGGCGTGACGCGGTTCCGGCATCGACGTGGCGTGCTCGGGCGGCTCGCCGTGTCGACGAGGACCGAGGATCTCGCGGCGTTCGTCGCGCCACGCGCGCGGGGCGTGCTCGGGGAAGGGACGCCCGAGATCGGGATCGTCGCGGCGGAGCTGGGGCTGCGCGTCGGGATGCGGCTCGGGCGCGCGGCGCTCGCGTTCGACCTGGTGATCGCGCCGAACGAGCGAGACGTGCGTCTCGTGCCCGAGCGGGCGCGCGGCGTGGGCCTCGGCGCGCCTCCGCATGTGCTCGCTTTGCGCGTGCTCGCCGAGGTTTGTCGGCCCTTCGGGCGCCTCGCAGGCAGCGCGGTGATCCTGCCCGACGCCGTGGCCTCGCTCGTCAGGCACGTGATGCCGGCGGCCGGCGCGCGCGCGCCTTCGGTGCACGGCGCGCGGTGGGAAGCGCCGGCCGTGGAGGAGGGGAGTTTGTCCCTGCGCGCGGATGCCACCGCGTCGCCGCCTGCGCTCGCGGCCGCGGCGATCCGCGCGATCGAGCAAGCCGAGCTCACGGCGGATGCGGATGCGATCGCGGCCTCGGGGGACCTCGAAGAGGCGCGGCGGCGGTACCTGCTCGCGCTGGAGCGCGCGCCGCGGCACCCCGAGATTTCCTCGCGGATCGCGTGGATCGACGTCGCTGAAGGAGAGCGGGCCGAGGCCGCGCTCTCGACGCTGGTCGACGCGATCCCGGCGATCGACGCGGGCCTGCTCGGGGGCGCGCTGCTCGCGGCGATCGGCGACGAAGGCGGGGCGGTCGCGGCGTACGCGCGCGCCGCGCACGCCGAGGCGTTCGGGCCGCTCGCGGCGCTCGTATGGCTCGAGGTCGCGCGGATCTCGTCGGAGCTCGCGACACGGCTCGATGCGCTGGATCAAGCCGTCGTTCGCTCGCCGATGCTGGAGGATGCGCGCTGGGCGCGGATCGAGGCCCGGCTCGACGTGGGAGATGCACAGGGCGCGCGGACCGACGCCGAGCACCTCGAAGCCGCGGCCCGCGGCCCTGAGGCGCGCCATCGCATCTGGAGCCGCGCGGCCGAGGCATTCCTGTCACGCGGATATGTGGCCGAGGCGCGCGTGCTGTTCGAGCGGTCGCTCCGGTACGCGCCCGACAGCCCCGAGGCTGCGCTCGGGCTCGCGCTCTCGCTCCGCGCTGCGGGTGAAGGACGGCGCGCCCTGGATCTGCTCGCGCGTGCGGCCTCGCTCGCGGCGCGCGCGGGGCGCACCTTGCCTTCGGTCGAGATCGAGCTCGCGCGGGCGCTCGTCGAGCACGCGTCCGATCGTCCGGCCGCGATCGCGCGTGTTCGTGCGATCCCACCGGGGCTCGTGCAGACCGCGGAGGCGCGCGCTCTCGAAGGTCGTTGGCGCGCCGAGCTCGGGGATCTCGCGGGCGGTTCGCTCGCGCTCGCTCGCCTGCGTGAGGCGGCGGAGGCGGTTTCTCCGGACGACCCCGATCGTGCCGCGGCCGTGGCCGCGATGCTCGTCGAGGCTGCGGACATCGAAGAGAACGCCCGCGGGGATCTGCGAGCCGCGCAGCGCCACCTCGGCGTCGCGATCCGGCTGCGCCCGCGAGATCGCCAGATCGGCGCCGCCTTCCGCCGTATCTCGACCGAGCTTGGCCGCGTCGCACCTCCGCCCCAGGCCGCGCCTCCGCCCGTCCCCGTCGAAGAGATCGCGCCGTCCGAGCGCGCGCCTTCCTTCACGCCTCCCGCGCCCTCCGTCGAGGCCGCTCGTTCGATGGAGGAAGCGCCCACGAACGAGGAAGACGACGAGGGCGACGAGATCCTCGTCGAGCGCCTCACCGACAAGCTCCGCGCGAACCCGCACGATCACGATGTCGCGCTTCGCCTCGCCGACGCGCTCGCGCGGCTCGGCCGCGATCTCGAGCTCTTCGCGCTCCTCTCGGCGCGCATCGAGGAGGGCGGCGACGAGGTTCGGCGTGAGCTCTGGCCGCGAAAGCGCGCGGTGCTCGAGCGGCTCGCGTCGACGGCGCGGGCCGAGGGCCGGCCCTCGGAGGCGGAGCTTTACGAAATGATGGCGGCGAGCGAGGAAGACTAGCCTCGCCGCGTGTTTGCCCCTTCCGTTGGACTCGTGCTAGCGGTCGACGAAGGCGCGCTCGCGTGCCCCTTTCTCTCCGAGGTACCGCGTGCAAGGCAGTGAGCCCAACGGAAGGCGGCGTCCGATCATCGTCCAGAAGTACGGCGGCTCCTCGGTGGCCGACGTCGAGAAGCTCGGGCGCGTGGCTGATCGGGTCGTCGCCGCGAAGCGCGCGGGCAACGACGTCGTCGTCGTCGTGAGCGCGATGGGCAAGACGACCGACGGCCTGCTCTCGCTCGCGCGGCAGGTCGCGAGCCAGGCCGGAGGCGCCGCCGATCCGCCGCGCCGCGAGCTCGACATGCTCCTCTCCACCGGCGAGCGCGTCTCCATGGCGCTGCTCTCGATCGCGATCCAGGCGCGTGGCGAGGCCGCGATCTCCTTCACCGGCTCGCAGTCCGGCATCCTCACGAACGACCGCCACTTCGACGCGCGCATCATCGAGGTCCGGCCGCACCGCATCGAAGACGAGCTCGCGCGCGGGCAGATCGTGATCATCGCCGGCTACCAGGGCATGAGCTACCGGCGCGAGATCACGACCCTCGGCCGCGGCGGCTCTGACACCACCGCCGTCGCGCTCGCCGCCGCGCTCGAAGCCGAGCGGTGCGAGATCTACAGCGACGTCGACGGCGTCTACTCGGCCGATCCGCGCGTCGTGCCCGACGCGAAGCACCTGCCCGAGCTGGACCACGCCATGCTGCAGGAGATGGCCGAGAGCGGCGCGAAGGTCCTCTGCGCGCAGGCCGTCGAGTGGGCGCGCCGCGCGAACATCGCGATCTACGCGCGCTCGACGTTCGACGCGGAGGACGAGGGGGCGCGGCAGACCGTGGTGCGCAAGTTCGGTCCGCGCGAGGACCTCCGCGCCCGCGCCGTCGTCGGCGAAGGCAACGTCGCGCTTGGGAGCCTGGCCGACGTGGCGCGGCTCGACGATCTCCTGCGTGTCGCCGGCGAAGCGAAGGTGCCTTTGAAGGACCTCGCGGTGAACGAGCGCGGCGCGAGCTTCGTGGTGTCGCTGCTCAACGTGCCCGATTGGCGCGGCGCCAAGCAGCGGCTCACGGGCGCCTTGCCGTCGCTCGCGCTCGTCGAGGACGTGGCCGTGGTCAGCGTCGTGGGGGATGGCCTGGCCGCGACGACCGAGCCCCTCGTGCGTTTCCTCGCCGCGCTCCGCGGCGTCTCCGCGACCCCGAGCGCCCTCACTGCGACGCCGCTCCGGCTCAGCGCCGTCGTCCCCGCGAGCGCCCTCGCCGAGGCGCAGCGCACACTGCACCACGCCTTCGTCGAGAGCTGATCCCCGCTGTCAGTGCGGCCGCGCCGGGCCGAGCGCGACGAGCCCGAGGCGGCTCGCGATCCAGACGAGCTCGCGCGCGCCGTCCCAAGCGATCGACGCCTCGCCGAGGCCCGTGCCGTCTTGCCCGCGTAGCTCCGCGACACGCGACACGTCGCCGTCTTCGCCCACGCGCACCACGTATGACGTCGCGGCGCCCCTCGGCGCCACCAGCGCGTAGAGCGGCGCATCCTCCTCGTCGCCTGCGAAGCACGCGCCGAGCACGTCGTGCAGATCGATCGACTCGAACGAATGCCCACCGTCGTTCGATAGGAGCAGCCCGCGCGGCGACACGATCGCCACGAGCTTCCCCGCCGTCGCGACGGCCAGGTCAGGCCTCGGAGCCCGCGCCGCGAGATCGGCCGCCGCGCCTTCGAGCGGCGCCCTTTGCCAGGCCTCGTCATCGCCGCGCAGCCGCTCGATCGCCGCGCCGTCGGGCCGCGTCGCCAACACCACGAGTGTACCGCCCGCGGCCTTGATCGCCCGCACTCCGCCCTCCCGCGCGAGCACCGGCGTCCCTTCGCGACCCGTCATCGACCAGAGCGATCCCTCGTGCAGGGCCCAGATCCGCCCCGGCGTCGCCGCGAGCTCCACGGGGCCCTTCCCCGATCGGAACCCTGCGACCGGCGTCGCCGACGCGCATCCATCGCGGCTCACGAGCAGCCCGCCGCGCGCCGATGCCACCACCGTCACTTCGTCCGTCGCGACGACAGCCGTGCTCGGCGTATCGAGCCCCGTTTGCCGCGCCGCGTGCGCGCCCTCGTCCACCACGAGCACCACGTCCCCTGCGGCGAGCACGCGCCCCCCGCACACTGTCACCGCGGTGCATGGCACGGGCGCGCCGGCGCCTTCGAGCACCACGAACCGGCTCGGCGCCCACGGCGGCAACTTCTCACGCGCCGCTTCTTCGAGCAGCTCGTCGGCGAGCGCGTCGTCGTCGGCCTCGTCGTTTGCGCTCTCGTCGAGCTCCGGCAGCGCCGACTCGTCGATGTCGTTCTCCGCGCTCTCGCCCGTCCCTTCCGCGCCGCCGTCGTCCTGGGTCGCGTCGAGCTCCAGATCCGCCGCGTCGTCGTCGCCGTACGCGCCTTCGTCCCGATCATCACCGACCGCGCTCTCCTCGCTGTCGAGCGTCGCCAGGTCCTCGTCGAGCGCGCCGACGTCGACGCCTTCCTCCGCGTCGTCGCCCGCTGCCGCGTCCGCGTCGTCCTCGACGTCGAGTCCCACGTCGAGATCCTGGGCATTCGCGTCGTCGAGCGGATCTCCCCCGTCGTCGCGTAGATCCGGCAGCGCGTCGTCGAAATCGCCGCCTGTGGCCTCGTCGTCCCCGCCGTCGGGGTCCGTGTCGAGCGGCGGCAGATCCATGTCGTCGTCCTCTTCTTCCTCGGTTTTCCGGGGCACGCGGGCGGGGGCGCCGAACGCGTGCACGCGCCTGGGTTCGTCCTCCCACCCGGGCTTCCCGTCCCGGCTCCGCGGATCGCAAGCGACTTCGGCAACCCGATCGTCTTTCCCGTACGACATGGCGGCACGAATCTAGCGCCTTTGCCTCGACGAGCACGGCGGGAGCGACGCTTCCTCTGCTGGAGAGGCCGCCCCGGCGCATCACGCGCGGCGGGTGGTGCCCGTGCTGGATCCCGGCCTCGGGCGGTGCTTACCTGTTCCGTCCCATGCCCTCGCCCGACACGGCGCCTCCCTCCCATGGCGCCTGCACGCCGCACGCCGACCAAGCGCCTTCCGCAGCGCGAAGCCCTGGCCACGGCGGTCCAGAAAGGCGGCGACGCGCGCTCCCGATTTCCGAGGTCTCGGCGGGCATGCTCGTGCGTCGTGTCGACGTTCGCCCCGCGGATGTCGTTTTTTTGAAGGGCATCCTCGAAGCGAGCGAGGGCCTCGGTACCCTCTTCGCCGAGCGAGGCGGCGAGCTCGTCGTGGCTGTGCCGCCCGATCGCGAAAAGGATCTCGTCGAGCTGCTCGACGATCTCGTGCGGGAGATCGACGCGCGCGTCCATCCCGAGGTCGAAGCGGAGAGGGATCGATGACCGAGCCGCAGGAGCCTGGAAACCCCGAGCCTCGTATCCTCGCGGCTTGGCGCGAGTGGCTCGGCGCCCTCGCCAACGACGCTGACGCGGCCCTCGCCGCGGCTGACGTTTATGCCGGCCTCGCGCCCGAAGCCCGCGATGCTTGGCTCGACGCGCTCGCCGAAGACGCGCCCGGTTTGTCCGTTCCCCTCGTCGCCCTCTATGCCCCGCTCCTCGCCGTCGAGGCCGATCCCGACCGCCGCGCGCGCATGGAGGAGGCCATCGTCCTCGGCGACACCTCCGCGTGGCGCGACAGGCCCATTCGCGCGCTCTCGGGCATGGCGCGCGGTGGCGCGCGTGTCGTCGCGCTCGTCCAGCCTGTCTACCTCCGCTTCGTTCGTGTCCTCTGGTGCCGCTACCTGCCCGACGAAGGCTTTTTCTGGGCCCGGCACGACTGCCTCCTCAGCGAGGGTGACGCGCCTCGCAGCGGCGCCGTCGTCGACGGCATCTTGCTCGAAACCACGCCGCTCACCCCCGTCGTCGAGGAGCTCGCGCATGCGATCCTCGCCCATCGCCGTCGCGGTCGCGAGCTGCCTGCGTCGCTGCGCGAGTTCGCCGACCTCTTCGACGCCGACTTCGAGGCGATCGATGATCCGCGCTAGGTACGCGCTGCTCCTCGCCCTCCTCGCGGCGCCGATCGCGTGCTCGTCCACGCCTTCGCCCGACGCGCCCACGCAGCCTCTCGCGCGCGGCCCGCGCGTCTTCTTCTCCTACGAGACGCTCGACGGCGGCACCTTGTCCACCGACACCGTCGCGGGCCGCTTCTCTGTGATCGCGTTCGTCGCGACCTACGACGACTCGTCCCACGCGCAGGCGCGTTTCCTCTCGACCCTCGTGCGGCGGCACGTCCCGCGCATCAACGCCGGCCTCGTTGTCCTCGAACCGCCGCACCACAAGCTGCTCGTCGAGTCCTTCGCGAAGGTCGTCGATCCGCCGTATCCGGTCGCCATGGCCGACGAGGCCACGATCGCGGGCGCGGGGCCGTTCCAGGGGCTTCACCACGTCCCGAGCCTCGTCATCCTCGATCCCCAGGGCCGCGAGGTCTTCCGCAACTTCGGCCTCGCGTCGGCCGACGCCCTCGACGCGGCCCTGCGTGACCTCGAACGAGGAAAGGCGCCGCAGACGAACGCGCGTTAGCCCTCGGACTCCTGCTTCGCGATGAGCTTCGCGAGCGGATCCAGGTGCTCGCTCAACGCCACGACGAACCCCTCCGCGCCGAACAGCGTTCGCGCGGCCCGACCGAGCTCGTCGTCTCCGCTGCCCACGAGCGCCCGCTGCACCTTGCGCATCGTCGCCACCGGCACGCGCACGCTCGCGGCCATCACGTCCGCCGGGATCGGCCCTGCGCACGTGATCACGTGCACGTCTGCGGCTTCCCATCCAGCGCGCACCACGCGCTCGCCGCGTGGATGGCTCGGATCCGGCTCCACGTGCACGAACGTCGCGCCCACGTCCGCGGAGCCCTGGAGCACCGCGCGCGCCACCTCGCCGTGCGAGCCGAAGAAGAGGTTCTCGCGGAAGGCGCGATCGAGGTCCACCCCGAGCGAGCGAAGGTGCGCCCGGAGCACGATGTACCCGGCGGCGCTCTGCCGATCGACCCACGCCGCGCGGAGCCCCTGGAGATCGCTGATCTCGCGGATCGGCGAGCTCTGCGGCGCATACAGCGCCGTCCTGTACGACGACGCCCCGTTCCGCACGGGCAGCACGATCGGCATCACGCGCGCGCGGCTCGTCGCGCGCATCGCCACGAGCGGCGGCAACCAGGCGAGATCGACCTCGCCCGTCTCCAGGGCTTCGAGCAGCGTGTTGTAGTTCCAGCCTCCGAGGCCGTTCACCTCGAAGCCCGTCGCGTCCGAGAGCGCTTTGCAGAACGATGCGAGCGACGCGCGTGACCCCTCTGGATCCGACGTGAGCACGACGCCCACGGTCAGGGTCGTCTTCTCTTCTTCCGGAGCCATGCCCCACGGTCGCAGGGGGTCACGCGGTGGTCAAGACAGGAGGCGCGAGGGGCCGATCACTCCGCGGCGATCGGCTCGTAGGTCGTCGTCCGGATCTCGGGGTTGTTCTCGAACACGGCCTTGCCCATGAGCTGCTGCAAGAGTGGACGGAACCGGTCCATCGCCTTGCCGCGCACGATGTCCCGGAGGACGAGCGCGTCCTCGCGGACCTTCGCGATCGTCTCGGGATCCGTCGCCTTCCGGTAGACCTCGGCGATCGCCCCGGGCGCGCTCACGGCCGCCTCGCGCAGCGCCTCGGCGGTGTGCTTCGCCTTGTCGATCGCGCGCTCTGCGGCCGACTTCTTGATGAGCGGCGCCACCACGTAGACCAGGTTTGCCGCCGTCCCCGCGACGCGGTGGGGCGGATAGTAGAGCGCGCTCTTGTACTTCGGGTTCGCGTCGAGGAACGCGCGCACCTCGTCGATCGTCACGCCCTGCTCGGCGAGCACGCGCTCGAGCTCCTGCTCGGCCGCGATCCGCGCCTTGAACATGTACATCTGGATGCGCGAGTAAAAGTTCGTCGCGCCGTCGCCGCTCGTCTCGACCGCGCAGAAGATCGTGCCCGGGTACTTGCCGGTGATCAGCGACTGCACGCCGTCGGAGACGCCCGACGACGGCATGCATCCGAACGGCTTCACGCTCACCGTGATGTGCGCCTTTGCGCGCACCGTGTTCACGATCAGCTTGCCGACCTCCATGTGCCCTTCGCCGCCGCGCAGGTCGTTCGAGTAGTAGTCCTCGGCCACCTTCGCGACGAGGTCCATGTCCGGCAGGTGGTAGTCGTGCAGGCCGATCGGCTGCGCGAACGCCTGGAAGCCGAGCTTCAGCGCGCCTTCCGCGAGGCGCATCGTCGCGATCCGCTTCGCCACGTCGAACTCGCCCTGATGGTCCTTCAGGCTGTTCGTCCCCTCGTCCACGCCGCGCAGCACCTCGCGATCCTGCGTGTCGTGCCGGACCTCCCACACGTTGTAGAGCAGCCACGCCGTCGTGAGCTGAATGTCGTTCTCGGCGCCCTCGCTCTCGAGGAACTTCTGGAGCTGGTAGTTGCCGTCGCCCTCCGTCGTCATCGCCCAGAACTCGCCGATGATCGACGTCTTCGCGCGCACCCGCAGCCGGTCGACCTCGATCGCCTCGAAGAGCTTGCGGCACTTGTAGAGCGCCACGAACACGTTCGTCTGGTCGTGCAGCGACTTGTAGATGATGCGCTTGGCCTCTTCGAGCGCCTTGTTCGTCGCGCCGGGCACCACCTCGTAGGGCCGGATGCGGTAGCCGAGCGCGTTCAGCACGTCGCCGCACACGATGCCCTTCACGATCCCCACGAAGAACGCGGGGTTCATGTCGATGCCCACGTCGTCGCCCGTCGCCTGCGACAGGCCGCCGGTCTGCTGGAACAGCATCACCCGGAAGCCGTCGAAGCCCGCGTCGCGCAGCGCCTTCCGGTACTCCGTCACGTACATCCCGAAGCGGCAGGGACCACACGCGCCGGCCGTCAGGAACACGTAGTTCTTGATGACCTCCTCGCTGGTCAAACCCTGCTCGTCGCGCAGCTTGATCAGGTAGTTCACCAGGTTGCCCACGGTGAAGTACGTCGGGTTGCACTGCCCGCGGTTGCCGAACTCCTTGCCGACCTGCAGGCCTTCCTGATCCGGGCAGCCGATGTTCTTGATCTTGTAGCCGAGGCCGCCGAGCGCGCCTTCCACGAGGAAGTCCTGCGCCGCCGTGAGGCCCGAGATCAGGAGCGTCACGTTCTCGCGCTCATTCCGCTTCACCTGCGGGTTGAGCATCGTGTCGACCCACTGCTTGCGCTCGGCCTTGATGCCGAGGCGCTCGCGCTCCGCCTCCTCGAATGCGCGAAGCTCGGCTTCGAGAGCCTCGTCGACCTTCGACTGCTTGGCGCTGCCCATGATCGGCAGCCGCGTCTTCTGGACCGCAGTTTCCATCGATTCCTCCGTGACTCCTTCGACGTCAAACCGACACGACGCTGCCGTCGGCGCGCTTCTTCTTGAGCTGAACGAGGCCCTTCGGCGGCTCGGGCGGGGCCGGCGGGGGCGCCTCGTACGCCCGCACCTTCGCCGAGAGATCCATGATCTGCTTCTCCAGCTCCGGATCCGACGCCCGTCGCTCCGCGAGCTGCGTTTGTTTGAGCTGCAAGAGCTCCAGCCGCTTCTTGTCGATGTTGTGCGAGAGCTCCGCCTTCTTCTTCGCGAGGTCTTCCAGCGACTCCTGGTAGAGCTTCAGGCTGTGCGCGTACGTCTTCACGCGGATCTTGATCGAGCCGCCGGGCTTGTTCGCGTCGATGTCGTGCAGCGCCGCGTAGGGCGTCGCGCTCGACGACACGATCCCGTCCACGATGCCGTACGTCGGCGCGTCGTGGCCGCACTTGAAGCTCGACAGATCGAGCAAGACGACGTTCGGGTGCCGCGCGGCGAACTTCACGGCCCACACCTTCTGGGCGCTGTTCGCCGAGTAGTTCTCCGGCCACACGTCGTTGATGTCGAGCGGGTGTTGCCCACGCGCGTACTCCTCCCGGAAGTAACGACGCAGGTAGTCGTCGTCCCGCGGGATCGAGCGCACGCTGAGGATCGGGTAGCCGAGCACCTGGAACTCCTCCGGGATCCCGTGGTTCAGCCCCGGATCCGAGTGGTACGGCCGGCCGATCATCAGGATCGCCACGCGGTTCTCCGCCTCGACCGTCTCCAGGATCGCGCGCCCCTTCTCCTGCAGCTCTCGCTCGAAGCCCGCGAGCGCCGCCATCGCCTCGCGATGCGCGTGATCACTCTCGTCCTCCGTGATCCCGAGCCGCGGCCCCCAGCACTCGTACATGCGCCGCGCTGTAAGCATCGGCTCGGCGAACGTGAGCGGCGGATCCAGGTACTCGATCCCGCGCGTCGCGAAGAAGTCGACCTCCTTCGTGAACGCCGCCTTCATCACGTCGGGCACGCCCGCGACGATCGGGCAACTCGCGTTGTCCATCACGTTCTTCCCGAAGCTCGGCACGTGCGTGAGGATCGGGAAGAAGATGTACTTCAGCGGTTTGTCCGCGGAGTGATGGTGAAACAGCAGGTTGTGGATGTGCGCCTGCGTCACCTTCGACGGGAAGCACGGATCGACCGAGCCGTACTTCCCGCCCTCGACCCACATCTCTTCGGTCGTCTCGTCGCTGAAGATCACGTTCTGCTTCAGGATCCCGAGCGCCTCGAAGTAGGCCCGGAAATACGGGCCCGTCGAGTAGAGGTTCAAGACGCGCGGGATGCCGATGCGCGTCCGGCGCAGCCGCTCCTGCACCGCGGTCCCGCTCCGCCGGAACGGCCGCGTCGTCTCCACGCGACGCACGCTGAACAGACCCTTCTTCACGACGAAGTCCTTGATCGGCGTCCCGTCCGCGGGCATCGCGTTGCCCTTGTGGAAGCTCCGGAACGCGAGCTTCGACTCGTAGTCGACGCAGTTCGGGAACTGCTTCGCGATCTTCTTCCGATCGGCCACGAGCGCGAGCATCGCGTCCTCGCTCTCGACCGTGCCCTTCTCGCAGGAGAAGCCCGAGATGTACCGAGCCGTTGATCCGTCGGGCCGCTCTGCGTCGATGAACGTCCGCTTGCACTCGTTCGGGCAGAAGTGGCAGACGGTCTCGTCGTCGTTCTTCGTGTGGTACTTGAGGTCGATCGCGGCATCGAGCCCGATGAACGTGCTCGTCCCGCGTCGCTTGATCACGCGCAGCGTCTCGAACGCCGCGCCGATCGCGCCCGCCTCACCCGTGTGCGGGTGGACGAACACCTCCGCGTCCGGCACGCGCTCCTTGATGTAGTCGACCTGCGCCTTGACCGCGGCGAGGTTGTACTGCGTGCCGCCCTGCAGGACGAACCTCCGCCCGAGCGACGCGAGCCGCGGGATCTGCACGACGTACTGCCAGACGTTCTTCGGGAGGACCTGGGCCAACCCGGCCAAGAGCTCCTCCTTCGAGAACCCTTCCTTCTGGAAGTTCACCCGATCCGTGTCGAGGAAGACCGCGCAGCCGTAGCTGAACTTCGGCGCGAGCTCGGCCTGGAACGCCGTGTCCGCGTACTCCGTCACTTTGAGGCCAAACTGATCGGCCATCGCCTGCAGCAGCATCCCGTTGCCGGCCGAGCACGAGTTCGAGAGGCGGAAGTTCGCGATGTCGCCGTTCTTCATGAACAGGACCTTGATGTCCTGCCCGCCGATGTCGCAGATCACGTCGACGTCGCCGAAGTACCGCACTGCGCTCATCATGTGCGCCACGGTCTCGACGATGTTCACGTCCGCGCGCATCGTCTCTTGCAGCACGTCCGCCGCGTAGCCCGTGGCCCCGAAGCCGAGCACCTCGAGCGTCGCGCCTTGCCCCTGCACGTACGCGCGGAGCTGCGCGAGCAGCTCCTTCGTGTCCTGGATGGGGTTGCCCTTCGAGAGCTGGTAGGCCTTGCAGACGATCTCGCCGTCCTCGTCGACGAGCACCGCCTTCGACGACGTCGACCCGCCGTCCACGCCGATGACCCCGCGCACGACCTTCCCAGCTTCGAGCTGCATCGGCTTGAAGCGCGGGATCGCGTAGAGCTTGCGGAAGTCGTCGATCTCGTCGCTCGTCCGGACGAGCGGCGGCCCCGCGCTCTCGCCGAGCCGCGCCTTGCGCCCGTTCTTCATGTAGTCGACGAGCCCGTCCGTCCCCACGTACAGACCCACCTCGGCCGCCTCACGCAGCCCGTACACGCACGCGCCGTAGGCCGCGTAGTACTGCGCGTTCTCCGGGACGAAGATCGTCTCCTCGATCGGCCGGTCCTTCGGCCACGCGTAGCCGCGCTCGTCCCACGTCTCGGGGATGCGCTTGCGCCAGCACTCCTGCAAAAATGGCAGGTACGTGTTCGGCCCGCCGAGCAGGATCACCCTGTGTTTCAAGGTTGACCCGCGCGTCAGTACGGACAGGTTCTGCAGGACGATCGCGTCCGCGAGCGAGCACAGGATCTCCGTCGACGGGATCCCGCTCTTCACGAGGTTCACGATGTCCGTCTCGGCGAACACGCCGCATTTCGCCGCGACGTGGTGCAGCTTCGAGTCGTCGAAGTGGATCTCGCGCACGACCTCGGGGGGCAAACCCACCTTGATCATGCACTTGTCGATCGTCGCGCCCGTGCCCGAGGCGCACTTGTCGTTCATCGACGGCGCCGCGGTCTTGTCGCCGGTCTTCTCGTCCTTCTTGAAGATGATGATCTTCGCGTCCTGACCGCCGAGCTCGATCACGCTCCCCACGTCCGGGTGGAGCTTCTCCACGGCGAGCGTCACGGCGTTGACTTCCTGGACGAACTTCGCGCCGAGCGAGGGGCAAAGCGGCGCCGCGCCCGAGCCCGTCATGAACACGCGCCACGCGGCGCGGGGCGAGTCCGGAAACGCCTGCTCGATCTGCTGGAGCATCTCCAGCACCTTCTCGGGCTGCTTCGTCTGATGGCGCTGGTAATCGCTCCAGAGAATCTCGAGCGTCCCCGGATCGAGCACGACGGCCTTCACCGTCGTCGAGCCCACGTCGATCCCGACCACCACCGGATCACGACTCTCCATGCGGTCTCACTCCCGTCCCGTTTGCCCCCGACTGACTGTCCAGTCAGTCAGAATGGGGTATCATGGGGTCCGGATCGGGGCAAGGAAGAGCCCGCTCGCCTGGG
Source organism: Polyangium sorediatum (assembly GCF_029946465.1). Lineage (NCBI taxonomy): Bacteria > Pseudomonadati > Myxococcota > Polyangiales > Polyangiaceae > Polyangium > Polyangium sorediatum. The sequence continues at coordinate 34,364 of NZ_JARZHI010000026.1, read as the reverse complement.
GCGCATCCGTTGTGCGCGTCACGCGGGTGAGGTGGTACAAGGCCCTTCATGGACAAGGCCGAGCGCCGTCTCGAGCTCCTCCGCGCGGCTCGCGACGTCTTCGCGACGAAGGGCTATCACGCGGCGAAGGTCGACGACATCGTGGCCCGGGCGAGCGTCGCCAAGGGCACGTTTTATCTCTACTTCCCCGACAAGCGTTCGGTCTTCGTGGAGCTCGTCGACGGGCTCTTCTCGCGCCTCGGGGCCGCGATCCTCACGGTCGACACGCAGGGCGACATCGAGGCGCAGATCAAGCACAACATCCGCGGCATCGTGGCCGTCCTGCTCGACGACCCCGCGCTCACGCAGCTCCTGCTCTCCTTCGCGCCGGGCCTCGATCCCGCCTTCGCCGCGAAAATCCGCTCCTTCTACGACGGCGTGAAGACGCTCCTCCGCATGAGCCTCGACGAGGGCCAGCGCCTCGGAATCGTGGCCGAAGGCGACACCTCGATGTACGCGACGTTCACCGTCGGCGCGCTCAAAGAAATTTTCACCGAGAGCACCGATCGCGGCCAGGCGTGGCCCCGCGAGCAGCTCGTCGAGCAGATCTTTCGCCTCCTGCAGCGCGGCTACCTGCGCATCGATCGCGCCCTCGATCCGCCCGTCTCGGTCCCCCCGGCGCCCCGCAAGACCCGCAAAAAGAGCGCATAACGCGCCGCAGACCGGCCGGTCATTCCATCCCTCCAGAGGGGTTCGTCCGGACCTGACCCACGAGTCAGTTTTTTACGATGCTGACGTAACGTCGCGCGAGCATCACGCGAAACGTCAGCGCGCGTCGCGCGGGAGGATGTGGCGGATGAAGTTCACGAGCGTGCGCCGCCCGAAGTCGCCCTCTTCGATCGCGGCGTGCAGCGTCTCCACGGAAAATCCCTCGCCGGCGAGGACCTCCCAGCGGTGCTCGATGTAGCCGCGCATCACGTCGGCATCGAGCTCGGGGTGGAACTGCACGCCGTAGCAGGTCTCGGTGAAGCGGATCGCGTGGTGGTCTTCGAGGTCGTTCTTCGCGAGCGCCGTCGCCCCGCGCGGCAGCCGCACGACCGTGTCCACGTGCGTCACGTTCGCCGTGAAGACCTGGGGCAGGCCGTCGAAGATCGGGTCGTCCGCGAGCCTGTGGATCGCCCGCGAGCCGATCTCCCGGCCGCGCGGGTTCCGCTGCACCTCGCCCCCGAGCGCCTGGGCGAGAATTTGGTGCCCAAAGCAAATCCCGAACGTGGGCACGCCGAGGCCCACGACCTCCCGCAAATAGCCCTCGGTGGCGAGCATCCAGGGCTCGCGGGTGGGCACGTTCGCCGCCGAGCCGGTGATCACGAGGGCGGCGGCGTCGCGCAGGTCCGGCGGCCCGCCCTCGCGGGCGTCGAAGGTCTCGAAACCTCCGCTCCAGGCGTCGCCGATCACGGAGGTGATGAGATCCGCGAACTCGCCGCGGCGCTCGCGCACCTTGGGGACGGGCTCGCCCGTCTTCATGATGAAGATTTTCCGGTGGGATCGATCCGAGCGCTCGGCAGCCATCCCTCCGATCATAATCATGTTGCCGGAAAAGGTCCCCCTCCCGGCGCCGCGCACGTTATAGGGGCGACATGTCCGCGCCGCCCGTGGAGCGCCCCGTCTGGCGCAGGTTCCGGCCGCGCTTTCTCGCGCGCGCCGCGGCCCACGTGCGCGCGGGCGGGCACGCGGCGATCGTGGACGACCGGGATTCGGTGCAGATCCTCCTCGGCCTGACCGAGCAGGGAAAGCTCACCGAGCTCGGCCTCTGCGCCCTGCTCACCCTGGAGCAGCGGCGATTCCAGCGCGTGAAGACCGGCCCGGCGGCCGGCCTCGCCCGCGTGCGGATCCGGCCCCGCTTCCGGCCCGCCGTGCTCGACTGGTGCGCGCGTGATGCGCTGCACGAGGGGCCCACGCGCGAGATGCCGCTCGATTGCACGACCTGCGCGGCCTGCTGCCACGACGCGGACGTGCGGCTCGACGAGCACGACCTCGCGCGGTTCCGCGCCGCGGGCCGCAGGGACCTCACGGGCCGGGCGTACGTGAAGCGGTCGCGGGACGGGCGGGTCACGCTTCGTTTGGCGGAGGGCCGGTGCCAATTGCTCGGCTCGGACAAACGGTGCACGATTTACGAGATTCGCCCCGGGGACTGCCGGGCCTTCGTGGCCGGCAGCGAGGCGTGTCTTTCGGCGAGGCGGGAGACGCTCGGGCTCCGGGATGGAGCGGCGTGGGACGAGATCCTCGAAGCATTTGATCGGGGCCCTCTTTTGCGAGGGCCCTGAATCAACGCTCGGGGAGGTCCTTGTTGAGCATCGCGTTCGCGGTCGTGTCGTCCACGCAGGTGAGCGTGTTGTCGGGGTTCAGCGTGCAGCGCTTGAGCTTCGAGTTCGTGTCCGAGCAGCCCTTGCCGAAGCCGGCGAAGCCGCTGGAGCACGTGCCCTCGAGGAACGTCTGGTAGAGGACGGGCTTGCCGTCCGCCGTCGACATCCAGTGACCGGCCGTGCGGTAACGGACCTGGTTCGAACACCCGACGCCAGTCAGCAGGCAGAGCGCCGCGCAGGCCCAAAGAAGTTTCTTCATGGCAGTCGCTCCTCCTGTCAGTAAATGCTCTCGGGAAGGACGTTGTCGAGCACCTTGGTCTCCTTGCAATTCGCGGAGCCGGTGTCGGTGACGTCACACACGGTGACGGAGAAGTTGAAGAGCTGCTTCTTCGTCGAGGGATCGACCTGGCCCGTGTTCTGGATGCGCTCTTGGTACACCTTCTCGGGGCCCAGGAACGTCTGCGAGGTCAGGATCTTCGGGGGCGGTCCACACGCGACGCCGGCGAGCGCGAGCAGCGCGACGAGCGCGATACGAATCGATTTCATCGTGCGTCTCCTTTCTCAGCGGACGTTCGTCGTCGCGCCAGAATACGTGCCGCCCGCCTGCGGGCAGACGACGTCGTTCTGGCCGTCACACGACAGCTTGCAGATCAGTTTGTCCCCCGTGTCCTGGCACAGGTAGAACTGGTGCGTCTTCTTCGCGAAGAAGAGGTAATTCTCGAACTTGCTGACCTCGAGCGCGGTCACGGGGCTCTTCTGGTTGTCCTCGAAGCGGGTGATCGTGCGCGAGACACAACCCGTCGAGAGCGCCACGAGCGCGAGAGAGGCGAGCGCCATCGGGATGCGGGACATGGTGACTCCTCTCAATCCTCGTCCTGAAGGACGAGCTGCATCGGTTTGCATCCGGAAAGCGCGCCGTCCGCGCCCACCTGGCACTTGACGACCTGCTGCGAGTTGCCCTGGACGACCAGGAATTTCATCTGGTCACGAGCGCTCGTGATCTGTGTGACGACCTTCGGCGGCGTACATCCGAAGGCGCCCGACAGCAGCACGAAGGCGCTCGCGCTGAGTAGCCATTTGCTCATCTGCACCAAGCTCCTGTGATCTCGCGCGGAGCCCTCGTGTGGCCCCCCGCCGCGCGTACAACCTCGCCAAATTTTACGTCTATGTCAACGTTTTACCCCACGCGCGGGCGGGTACGGAGCACGCGGACGCACCGGGCAAACGAGCTTCCACAGACGGACGAAACGACCCGCGGCGTGGGCGGATCAGGGCGTCGGCGCAGGCTCGTCCGGCGCGTCGAGCGCGCAGCGGAAGCCGATCGTCACGTGCGCCGCGCTCGGGACGATGCCGAGGCGGAAGCTCGCGCGGACGCGGCTCGCCGGGTCGAGGAAGCTCCCGCCGCGGACGACCCGCAAAGGCACGCTCGTCGGGCCCTTGGGATCGGTGCCCGAAGGCGGGGGCGCGGCGTAGCCGTCCGCGACCCACTCGGCCACGTTGCCGCCGAGATCGAAGAGCGCGTCGGGCGTGCGATCGAGGGGCCTCCCGCCCGACGGGCACGTCCCCACGCCCTCGCTGCCCTCGACGCACTTGCCGTTGCGATCGAAACAGGCGCGGTTGCACGTGGGCGCATTGTCGCCCCAGGGGAAGGCGCGCCCGGCCGTGCCCCGCGCGGCGAGCTCCCACTCGGCCTCCGTGGGCAAACGGCGGCCGCGGAACGCGCAATAGGTCTCCGCGGCCGCGTGCGTGACGCAGTTGATCGGGTGATCCATGGCGTCACGCGTGTCGTTGCACTTCGGCGTCCACGCCTGGGCGAACTCCTCGGGCGAGGCCTTCGCCTCGGGATCTTCTTCCGCGTCGGCCGACGCCATGAGCTTCGCGGCGCTCTCCGCCGGCAGGACGACCTGCTTGGCCGACGGGCATTTCCCGGCCGTGACGCAAGCGCGGTACTGCCCCGTCGTGACCTCCATCGCGTCGAGGTAAAACCCCTTTGAGAGCGTCACCTGCCGCTGATCCGGGCCCTCGCCGAGCTTGGCCGAGCCTGGCGCGACGAGGACCATGTCCCGCGGCGGCACGAACGGCGCGGCCGCGGACGCCGAGGGCATCGCCGACGCGCTCGCGCTCGTGCTGGCGCTCGCGAGGGCCGTCGGCAGCGTGGTGCTGGGTCCGCCCGAGGGCGAGCCCTTCACGGACGCCGTCGCGCTCGCCACGGGCTTTTGCGGGGGTTTGCCCTTGGGCGAGCCCATCGTGAGCAGCGTGTAGCCGAGCGCCCCGCCGCCCACGAGCAACGCGCCGAGCAGCCACGGCCAGACCGGCTTGCCTTTCCCCTCGGCTGTCGCCGTCGATTCGAGCCCGGTCTTCTCGATGCTGTCCTTCGGCTGCGGCAGCGGGGTCGCGTTCGCGGGCGGCTGCTTCGGCCCCGTCTGCGAGGGCTGCGGCAGGCGCTCGCCGAGCGGCGTCTCCGCCATCGGATCCCGATCCCGCGTCGTCACGGGGCCCGCCGGCCTCGCGCCCGGCTGCGCGATCGTCGGCGCCGCCTCGGTCACGCCGAACGCCGCGCTGTCGCGGAGGTTCCCCGTCGCGCGGTTCTGCTCCGTGGCCACGCCGAGCTGCTTCTTCTCGGCGAACTCGGCCGTCGAGAGCAGGCCATCCGCGGCAGACTCCTGGATCGTCGGCGGGATCGACGCCGCGTGTTTGTCCGTCGAGACGCGGGCCCCGCCCTCGGCCGCGGCGGCGACGAGCGCGTCCCAGAACGCGCCTGCGTCGGGGAAGCGGTGCTTCGGCTCCACGCTGAGCGCGCGCTCGATCACGCGCTCGACGGCCTCGCTCACGTTCGCGCCGCGCGCGCGTGGCGTCGGCCGCAGGCTCGGGTCCGCCGCGATGATGTAGAGCTCCGTCGGATCGTCGCCTTCGAGCGCTTTGCGCGCGCTCACGAGCTCCACGAAGATCAGCGCCAGGGCGAACACGTCGGTCCACGGGCCCGTCGCGCCGCGCTGCTTGTTGAACTGCTCGGGCGCGCCGTAGCGCGGCGTGAACGCGGTCGGCCCTTGCCGCGTCGCGGCGAGCGCCTCGGTGAAGCTCGCGTGCTCGGTGAGCACCTTCGCGATGCCGAAGTCGAGCACCTTCACGGTGCGCTTGCCGCCGACGTCCGTGACGAAGAGGTTCGCGGGCTTGACGTCGCGGTGCGCGATCTTCTGCGCGTGCGCCACGGCGAGCGCGCGCGCCGCGGGTTCGAGCAGGGCCACGGCGTCGGCCGTGCTCATGCCGCCGCGGCTGCTCTGGTTCTTGATGAGCTCGCCGAGCGTCTCGCCTTCGAGCCACTCGAGCACGAGGTACGGCACCCACGTGCCGTTTTGCGTGACGAACGCGCCGACGTCGAGCGCCTGCACGATCCCCGAGGTGACGCGCGAGAGCCGGTGGAGCAGCCGCCCTTCTTCGCGGAGCTGTTCGAGGAACTGGGCGCGTTGCTTCTCGCCGAGCTCTGCGGGCAGCTTCAAGCACTTGATCGCGATGCTCTCGCCGAAGCCGATGTGCTCGCCGCGGTAGACGACGCCGAAGCCGCCGTCGCCGATCACCTGGGTGACGCGGTACTTGCCCTCGATGGTGATTCCGCAGAGCTGGAAGGGATCGCGGTTCTTTTCGGGCTCCGACATGGGCGGGCTAGCTTCTACCGCGAAGGGCGCCGCGCGTCATCGCTTCGCGCTGACGATGTCGGCGATCGCTTGGTAGTCCGTCTCCTCGACGGCCCCCTGGATGAGGCAGGCGAGCTGCCCGCTGGGCGCGATGAGGGCGTGGACGGGGAGGTTGCCCGCGTCCTTGACCCCGAGGGTCCCGATCCAGGTGTCGCGCCCGCCGCCCTCGGGAAGCCAGTAGGACGCGCGCACCCCGGCCTCGGGTTGGGCTTCGAGGAACCGCGAGAGCTGCCGTTCGTCGTCGTCGAGCGAGACGAACGCGAGGTCGATCATCACCCCGGCGTTGCGCAGGCGGCTCTGGAAGTTCTGGAGCCGGGGCATTTCTTCTTTGCACGGCCCACACCAGGCCGCCCACAGGTTCACCCAGACCCATTTGCCCACGCCGAACGAAATGCTCGCGGGCAGGGCTGTCGCGCCCGGGGCCGCGGCGGTCTTCAGGGCGCCCTTGGGCGCCTGGCGCGCCGTCGTATCGGCGCAGAGCTTGCGGGGCGCGGCGGGCGCGGCGCTCGGCTTCGCGGAGGGCGTCGCCGAGGCGGGGGTCGTCGCGGCTGCGTTGCTGCCGGCCGTGACCGCATTGCTGCGGCCTGTCACCGGCGGCTCCGGCTTGACCGTCCCGCCGTTTTCGCAAGCCGCGAGGGCCAGCGAGCATACGCACGCAGCGAGCAAGGCGCGGGGGTTTGGGGGCAGAGGGCGGCCCGCAGGGCTGGCCGGAGCCCCCATCACAATTGACAGTCGACCCATGATACGAACGCGCTCCGGTTGATCGCCTCCGCGGCGCAGGGCTTGCCTTTCCGCGAGACATTCCATTCGCAGTATTCCTTGCCGAGCTGGGCGAACTCGTTGCCGAGCCAGAGCAGGCCCACCTGCTTGTCGAGATCGGGCTCCTTGAACTTGTCGCCGACGTGGAAAAACGCGCTGTTCGCGCGCTTGTGCGAGAGCGACCGGTTGAAGTCCGGCGTGCCCGTCTTCGAGGCGCGGGCCACGATGAAGAAATATCGCGCGCCCTTCCGCTCGACCCAGAGCTCCTCCAGCATCTTCTTGCCGTCGTCGTCGAGCTTCTCCGAGCCGTCGTCGTACATCACGACGCCCCCGCGATCCTTCAGCGGCGTGAAGAGCGCGTTGAAATCGTCGTCGCTGATCGAGGCCAGCGTCTTCACGTCGGCCGGCTGGCAGCCGCGTCGCGCGGCCCCGCCTTCGAGCCCGCATGCGTGAATCACGCGCGCCAGCACTTCCTTGAATTTCGGCGTGCAATAGGGGGCCTCCGCGTCGTTCGCGATCGCCACCGCGGGCTTCACCGACTCCGCGATTCCCGTCTTCAGCCGCTCCGCCGAGGACTTCACCTCCGCGTGCACCGCAAAGGCGGACCCCGCGAGCAGCGTGCACCCGGCCACGATTCCGACGATTCCTGCGTATTTCATGGCAACCTCAAGTCCGGCGCGAGCTTGCGGATGCTGTAGGCGAGGCCGATGTCGCTGTCCTCGTCACAGAGCCGCGTATCGCCGAGGAAGAGCTGCGGCGTGCTGACCTGCAGCTGGTTGTTCACGATGTGGCGGAGCATTCGATCGAGCCGAAGCTTCGTGTCTTTTGAATCGATGCACGCGTCGAGGTTCGACCATTTTTCCCGGATCGCCGAGCGCACGGTGGCGAGCCCCGCCGGCGACTTCGCGCCTTCGAGCAGCCGCTCCTGGTTGTCGTAGGCCCATTCGAGCACGTCGACCGCGCGGTTCTCCCCGCAGAGCACGGCCTTCGAGACCAGGCAGGCGCCTGGGTGCAGCGGGCGGTCGAGCATCCAGTTGCACTCGTTGTCGAGCGGGAACAACACGAGCGTCGTGTCGAGGCGCTCGAAGATCCCGTCGGCCTCCAGGCGCTTGTGGAACGCCTTGCACGTCGGGCAGAGCGGATCGACGAAGAGCGTCGCCGGCTGCTTCGCGCCGGCCGGCGTGTGCCGGAGCAGCGCGTTGTTCGGCTCGGTGGGCTTCGCGAGCTTGCCGCAGCCCGTGATGTACGACGCGTAGCTCGGCAGCGCGCTCAGGTAGATCAAGGTCGGCGTGATCGTGAAGATCCCGAGCGCGAGGAGCCAGCCGGGCACGAGCCAGAGCGAGCCCACGGGCCGCCCGGCGCCCGCGCCTTCCGCAGCGCCCTCCGGTTTGTCCGCCGCCGGAGCGGGCGCGCCCTTCGACCGCGCGTCGAGCAGGAGGAAGATTCCGCTCACGGCGAGCAGGACGGACGAGATGTAAATCCCGACGCACGTCTTGCAGTACTGCCCGAGCTTGAGCGCCGAGATCGCGAACATCAGCGCCGAGACGAGCAGGGGCGTGAGGCTCACGGCGCCGAAGAACTGGGCGGCGCGGCGCGGGGCCCGGGGCCCGGCGAGCAGGAGGTAGAGCGCGTAGGACGCGAAGAACGCGAAGGCCCCGACGGCGAAGAGCGAGATCGGGATGCCGCCCCAGTACCGGTCGCGGAAGAGCGCGGAGTACGGGCTGTACATGGCCGCGCGGCACGCGTTCTCACCCGCCCCGCCTGCGGCGAGCCCGGGGACGAACGAGCAGTGGATATCGTGGACCTGGCGGTCGAGGTGCTTCGAGTAATCGAGCGTCGAGAGGCCGCCAAAGACGAGCCCGATCAGCGATGCGACGAGCGCGAGGGCCGAGGGCCAGCGACGAGGTGCGCCGGACATGTCGTGGGCTTACGCCGACAACCCCGGCCCGTCAAACGGTCTCTAGGGTGGCGCACCGAACGGGCGGAGGTGGAAAGGAGCGTTCCCAGTCTGCGCAGACGGGCATACCGGAGAAGAAGCGAGCGTCCGCGATCCGTCTCGGTTCCGGACGGCACCACCGTTGCGAGGCGGTGAGGGCGGAGGCCCACCAGGACCTCGGGGGGGAACCAGGCTCGTCATGCCCCGGCTTCCCGAGCATCCATGGGTCGGAGGAGACAAAAGCCATGAAGAAGCTCTTTGGTCTGATGGCCGCGGCCGCGCTCGTGGTGAGCGCCGGCGCCGTGATGGCCGAGGAAGGCGCGCAGCAACAGCCGCAACAAGGCGCCGCGCAGCAGCCGCAGCAGCCGCAGCATCAGCAGATGCAGCAGCGCAAGGAGCAAGCCAAGCAGCAGGCCGCCCAGAAGATGGCGGAGGCCGGGATCGGGCGCCATCAGATGACGGGCCGCATCGTCGACATCAACAAGGAAAAGGGCGAACTCAAGGTGGAGACCGAGCGAGGCCAGCTCGAGTTCAACTTCCCGCCCGCGTCCCTCCAGAACTACAAAGAAGGGGATCAGGTACGGCTCGATGTCGTGATCCGGCCGGCCCAGCAACAACAACCGGCGCCGCAGCCGAAGCAGGAGCATCCGCAACAGAAGCAATAGGGCAAGGGCCCGTGGCTCCGCAGTGTTTCCGTTCGAACCCGGGGGAGCGGCGCGCCTCGCGTCGGCTCCCCCGCCTGTTTGTCCCGTCGAATCATTCGACGAATCGACCAGAGAGGGAACCATGGCAGCACGGAGGATCACGCAAGGGATCGTCGCGCTCGCGACGATCACGGCGGCGAGCGTGGCAGGCGCCCAGGGGCCCGGCGAGGAGGGCAGCGTCCTCCTCGATCGCGCCTTTTTCGGGCTCGACGCGGATCAGAATGGGAGGATCGAGCGGCAAGAGGCGACGGCGCAGCTCAACATGCTCGTCGGCGCCGTGTTTTTCCGGGCCGACGCGGACGGCGACGGCGTGGTGTCGGCCGACGAGGCGCGAGAGGCGTCGGCGTCGATGCCCGCGCTGTCGCGGGTGCTCGGCGCGCTGACGGGGCAGATGTCCGGCGAGTCGATCGACGCGCTGGAGGCCCGGATCGGGGTGACCTGGGGCGCGTCGATCTCGGCCGCGCAGGCGCACGAGGCGACCGAGCGTGCGGTCGACGCTCTCTTCGGCGCCGTGGATGCGGACGGCGACGGGACGATCTCGCGCCGCGAGCTCCACGAGGGGGCCGCCGCGTTCGCCGCGCGGATGGCGACGTCCGCGTTCGAGAAGGCCGACAGGGACGGGAACGGCACGCTCGACGTGCGCGAGTTCGAGGCCGCCGTGCTGGTGCCGGCGCGCGCGGCGTTCGCGGCCGCGGACGCGAACGAGGACGGGGAGCTCTCCCCGGACGAGGCGCAGGCCGCGACGACGCTGCTCGGCAACTGGGTGTCGCTCGTGCCCGCGGCGGCAGGGCGGGCGCAGCCGATGAGCCCCGAGCTCGAGCGGCGGATGCGGGAGCGGATGCGGCCCGAGGGCCCGGGGCGCGAGCCGCGTTGACGCGCGGGGAGGGGCCTTGCTACCACGCGGCATGCCCCTTCAGCCCTTCGACGACGCGTTCCTCGCCGACCTGCCCTACGACCCGGAGGTCCTGCTCTTCGACGCGATCGTCGAGCTCGACCCCGACGGGAAACGCGTCGTCTGCCAGATGCCCACGGACAAGCCGCTGCCGTTCACGACCTCGCAGCGCGTGCACCCGGTGCGCCACCCGCGGCACGTGGCGGGCGCGACGATGGTGCACGCCTCGGGGATGCTGGGGTTCATCCATTCGTATTACCTCCACGGAATGCGCCACGCCGCGGGCTGGATTGGATACGGGACGCACCTCTACCAGGTGGTCTTCCGCAAGCTCGTGCCGCCGGGCGCGCCGATCCTGGCGACGTGCCGCGAGGTGCGCGCGCGGCGGGGCGCGACGAAGCATTTCGTGCGTTATGCCTTCGAGTTCCGGCACGAAGGTGACGTGTGTTACGAGGGCGAGCAGAGCGCGGTGTGGATGAAGGTGGGAGAGGGGGATCCGATCGGGGTGGATGTCCCGGAATGAGGGCGGAAGGAGGGCCCGGCCGTGGGTCCCCTGCTCCCGGACGTCGATCCCCCCCTCCCGGGACTTGATCCCCGTATCCGATCGTACAATCCCCCGGTCCGGAGAAGTGATCCCCCCGGTCCGGCAAGTGATCCCCCCGGTCCGGCAAGTGATCCCCCGTGTCCGATCGTACAGCCCCCCGGTCCGGAACGTGATCCCCCGCGGGGGATCGGTTTCCGGAGGAGGGGAGGGACGTGGGGGGAGGGGGGACCTCGACGCGGGGACCTCGACGCGGGGAGCGAGGGCGTGGGGAGCGGTCTGGGGACCTACGGCGAGAGCTTCAGGACGAAGATATCGTCGGATCCCTTCGAGGTGATGACCTTATCGGGCAGGTTCATCGACCCGTCGAAAAAGCCCGCGAAGATCGTGTTGCCCTCGCGGTCGATGGCCATGCTCTCGGCGATCTGGTGGGAGGTGTTCCCGAATCGTTTGGCCCAAAGGTATTTGCCGTTCGGATCGAGCTTGAGCGCGAAGAGGTCGTAATTCCCGGCGCCGAGCTCGCTGTTGCCGAGCGCGTCGTCCCCGGTGAACTGGAGGAATCCTTGATAGCTGCCGGTGACGATCACGTTGTCGTGTTCGTCGACGGCGATGGCCCTCCCCTCCTGCGTGTGCGTGCTGCCGGCGCGGAGGCTCCAGAGGTGCTTGCCCTCAGGATCGAATTTCGCGACGAAGAGGTCGGCGTCGTCGTTCGCCAGGGTCGAGAGCGGCTCGCCGCCGAAGTTGACGGTGCCGGTCATGTCGCCGGTGAGCAGGATGTTGTTCTGGGCATCGATGGCGAGGGCGCGGCTGCGTTGCTCGGCGTTCGCGGCGCCGAAGACATGCTGCCAGATCGGCGTGCCCTCCGGGTCGAGCTTGGCGAGGAGAATGGCGCGGTTGCCCACGCTCCCCACGTCGGTCAGCGGCATGCCGAGGCTCATCGAGCCCGAGAACGCCGTCGCCAGGACGATGTTGTCCAGGTGATCGACCACGATACGGCAGAGGAGGTGGTTCGGCACGCCCCCCGGGTTTCCATTTCCGAGGCGCTTGCTCCAGACCGGCGTGCCGTCCTTGTCGAGCTTGGCGAGGAAGATGTCCCGGTTCGTCGCGATCACCGGCTGGTTCGGAACGAATTCGAGCGAGCCCTCGAAATACCCGGCGATGATGGTCTCGCCCTTCGAATTGACGGCGATCGTGGTCCCGAGCTTGGGCTGCGTGGTGCCGTCCCCGTATTTCCGGGTCCAGGCGAACATGCCGTCGGGGTCGAGCTTCGCGACGAACACGTCGCTCTGGCCCCCGTTCTGGAGCTTGTAGGCGCCCGGGAAGAGGTCCCCATCGAAATATCCGGTCAGGTGAACGTGTCGGTCGGCGCCCACCGCGATGCCCGTCACGTATTGATGAGCATAATCGCCCTGGAAATCCACCCGCGATACGTACGTGCCGTCCTCTGGCTTGAATTTGGCGAGGAAGATGTCGGTGGCTCCCCCGTGCGGGATGTCTGTCATGCCCGTGAACGAAAAGCCGTACTCGTAGTTCCCCGTGACGAAGATGGAGTCGTCCATCGGATCGAGGGCCATCGCCACGGCGCGCTGCAAAAAGAGCGCCCCGAACGCCTGCCCCCAGAGGTAATCCCCCTTCGCCGCGCCGCCGGTCCCGCCGGCTCCGCCGGCTCCGCCGCCGCCCGCGCTCGACGTGCCGCCCTGCCCACCCATGCCGCCCGCGCCCGCGTCGCGCTCGGGCGACGGACGGGCGTCGGGCGTGAGGCAAGCCGCGAGGAAGAGGGTCGACGCGCTCAGAACGACGAAAGGTTTCATTGAAATCGACTCCCGATGGCAGCACCTGCGATGTTCGGTCCGATCCACGGGACGACCACGGGGCCTGCCGAAGCTCCCCGCGAGGGTGACTTCTGCCCGAGGACGAACCCCGTCACCGCCGCGCCGAGCGCGACCACGCCCCCGGCGCCGAGGCCCACGAAGAGCGCGAAATCCCGCTTCTTGCGAGCATTGTCCTCCGCCGGATTGTATTGCGAGAGCGGCGGACAACCGTTCTCCAGGTCGCCCTCGCAGAGCGCCTCCTGTTTCCCCTCGACGCGCGCCTGATCGATACGGAACCCGGCCGCCGCGACGCCGAGCGCGACGCCCCCGCCCGCCGCGACCCACGCCCAGACCGGGATGCGCCCGCCGCCCTGGGAGGCCCCATCGCTGCGTTCTGGTTCGAGCTTGATGGAGAGCTGCTCCGTCCTGCCCTCGGCCGCGGTGAACGAGGTTCGGATCGCACGGAAGCCCGGCGCCTGCACGGCGATCGTCTGCGGGCCCGGATCCACGGGGATGACGCTCCCGAGCATGGCCGCGGGCACCTCCTGGCCATTGCGCGTGATGTAAAGGCCGGGGGGCGGGTTCACGACGGTGAGTTTTACGCGGGGCAGCTTCGGCTCGATCTGGGTGATGCCTTCCTTCGCGATCGTCTCGAGCGCGCTTTTCCGCTCGGCGCCCGGCGTCTCCTGGTTGAGCACGAGCGACCGCTTGTAGGCCGACCACGCCTTGGCGAGCTTGCCCTCGTGCTCGTAACACTTCGCGAGGTTGAGCATCGTGCTCGGCGCCGCATACACCATCAAGCTCGCCTCGAATTTGGCGCAGCCGGCGGCCCAGTCGCCCTTCTCCACGAGCTCCCGCGCGCTCTCGAAGAGCGCCAGCGCCGCGGGATCCGGCACGGCGGTCTCGGCCGCGGCCGCGGAAGCCGGCCACGCGGCCGCCACGAAAAGGCCGAGCCAGGCGGCGCGCCGGGTATGCCTAGCAGCCTGTGGACTTATCTGCTGCGCGCCCCGAATCGTCGGTCGACATCGCTCGAAATCCTTCTGGATTCCTCGCTCCGTCGCCCTAGCTTCGGGGCGCTCGCGACGATAAGTCCACAGGCTGCTAGAGGGTCTTGAGCTGATCATAAAGGGATGACTTGCTGGCTGGCTTGGACGGAGCGCTGTGCGACGGAGCTTTTCCGCGAGGCGAGGCCGGAGCGCTAGCAGCCGGCGGGGTCGGGAGCGCCGACGCCGTGGCCGTGACCGCGGCCGTGACCGCCTCGGGGGTCGTCAGCGGCGCCTGCGGGGACGGCGGACGCTCGGGGGGCGCCACGTTCGCGCTCGCGGCCGGGGCTGCATTCGCGGTTTTGGTTTCCTCCTGCGCCGGACGCCGCGCGACGAGGACGACGAGCGAGGCGCCGAGGAGCAAGGCCACGAATGCGACCACGATGGCCATCCAAGGGGCCTTCGAGGTCTGTTTGTCCGAGGCGGGCCCGGTCGGGATTCCGGGCGCCGCGACGAGGGCCGGGGAACGGAGCACCTCGGAGGGCGCGGGCGCCGGCAGCGCCACGCCGAGGGACGCCGCGAGCGCGGCGATCTGCTCCGATGCGCTCTCGAACCTCACCGCGGGCACGATGTCGGTGGCCCGGGCAAACCACGCGTCGAACGCCTCGGGCAAGGTGACGCCATATCGCTTCGCGCGCTGCGTCGGCGGCTCCTTCGCGCCCTGCATCATGGTCATCAGGAACGAATAAACGGTCTCGCAGGTCTTCGCCTCCTCCCCCCAGTAAGGCTGCCCCACGAGGAGTGCATACGCGATGTGCCCGAGCGCATACAGGTCGGAGCGCGGGCCGATCGTCCCGTCCCCCGTGATCTGCTCGGGCGACATATAGGGCGGCGTGCCGAGGTTTCGGGTTTGTCGGTCGGCGGCTTCGCTTTGCGCGACGATCTTCGCGATCCCGAAATCGAGGACCTTCACGCGCGGCGAGCCGTCGTCGCGGTGCGTGACGAAGAGGTTCTCGGGCTTGAGATCGCGGTGGACGATGCCCGCCGCGTGGGTTTTGTCGAGCGCGCGCGCGACCTGAAAGAGCAGCGCCACGATCTCCGCCGGCGCGAACCGGCGGCGCTCCTGGAGGAGCGTCGCGAGGTCGTCGCCCTGGAGCAGCTCCATCGTGAGGAACGGCGCGCCCGTGTCGGGATCCACGCCGGCGTCGAAGGTCTCGACGAGGTGCTCGCTCACGATGTCCGCGGTGATCGTGGCTTCGAGCTTGAACCGCTCGCGCATCTCGGCGTTCTGGATGATGCTCGGCAGCATCACCTTGAGCGCGCGCCGCCGCCGCGTCTTGAGGTCGACGACCTCGTACACCGCGCCCATCGCCCCGGCGTTGACGGAACGCACGATCTGGTAGTGACCGTGGAAGATCGCGCCTTCCGGCAACTCCGCTCGTGAGAGGGTGTTCACGCGAACACCATCGTACCCTGGTCCCGCGCGGCGGTTCAAGAAGGAGGGAGCGGCGGGGACCTGCTGTCACCGACGAATGCGAGCGGGCGCGGTTCCGTGGGGCACGATCGCGGCCACGATTGCCCGCGCCCGCGGGCCGGGTTTCACTTGGGCGATTCCATCACGCATTTCTGATCGCAGCCGTCGCCGGGCGTCTTGTTGCCGTCGTCGCACGACTCGAAGCCCGCCTGCACGATGCCGTCGCCGCAGCGCGGCCCGAGCGTGCAGCCCGCGGCGCATTCGCCGTAGCCGCCGTCGTTCGTGCCGTCGTCACAGAGCTCGCCGAAGAGGCTGTCGATCTGGCCGTCGCCGCAGGACGCGCCCATCTTGCAGCCCGGCGCGCACCCATTGCCGTACGGGGTCAAATTGACGCCGTCATCGCACTCCTCGTTGCCCTCCGGCTGCAAGATGCCGTCGCCACAATACGGGCCCTTCTTGCAATCGGGGGTACACGAGCCGTAGCTGCCGTCGTTCGTGCCGTCGTCGCAGGCCTCGTTCGGGGTGAGGACGCCGTCGCCGCAGACGCTCTGGCAGGTCGATTTCGTGTTCACGAAATTGGAGAGCGTGAGACGGTAGTTCGATTGCGACGTGTGCCGCTCGGCCTGGAGCACGACGGTCTCGTAGATCTTGCCGAGCTCGAGGCCGAGCTCCGCCGCCTTCGCCGCGTTGAGCAAGACGCCGCCCGTCTGCGCCCCGTGCACGCCGCCGAGGTTCACCGCGAGGCGCTTGTTCACGAAGACCCACACGTCGTCGTCGCCCGTGAAATCGAGCTGCTCGTTGCCCTTGTACTCGAACCAGTACCGGACCTCGCTCGTGAAATGGAAGTTGTTCGCGTTCCCCTCGTTGCCGAAGGCGATGCCGTTCAACGGGAAGAACGTCGAGTCGTCGAACCGGTACGCGCCCGACGGCAATTGCGTCAGCGTGAGCTTCTGCAGGACCGTGTAATTCACGCCCGCGACGTCGCGGTACCATTGATCGAAGTTCGCCTTGCCCGAGGTGGTCGGCGTCGTCGGGTTGCCCGCGTAGACGGGCTTGCCGTCCGGGCCGAGCATCGACTGCACGATCCCGAGGTCGTTGCCGCTGAAGTTCTCGAAATCGGGGTGCGCGATCTTGAAGTCACGCAGGACGATCGGGATCTCCAGCGTGTTGCCCGCGTTTTGCGCGACGTCCTGGCAGGAAAAACCCGGCTCGATCTGGCAGGTCGAGGAGCAGCCATCACCGTCCGCGCTATTGCCGTCCTCGCATTGCTCGTTGTCGCCCGGGAGCTTGAGGCCGTCGCCGCAGGTCGACTTGCACGCGCCCATCGTGCAGTCGGGCTCGCGCTGGCAGAACGGCGTGCAGCCGTCACCCATGTTGTTGTTGCCGTCGTCGCAGGGCTCCTTGCCCTCGACGATGGCGTCGCCGCAGACGGTGGCCTTGCAGGGCATGCCAGGCGGGCAAACCCATCCGATTTCGAGCTGGCAATTCGCGTCGCAGCCGTCGCCGGCCACGGCGTTGCCGTCCTCGCACTCCTCCTGGCCCGCGATGATGCTGTCGCCGCACGCGGCCGCCTGGCAAGCCGCGCCGATGAAGGGGCATTGCCAGCCGAGCTCGACCTGGCAAAGCGCGTCGCAGCCGTCGCCCGGCGCCGCGTTCGTGTCGTCGCACGTCTCGGCGCCCGTGACCTTGCCGTCGCCGCAGACGACCGTGCTCACGCAAGCCATGCCCGGCATCGGGCACGCGTAATCCTTCTCGATCGCGGTGCAATCGTTCGAGCAGCCGTCCCCCGCGTCCACGTTGCCGTCGTCGCAGACCTCCCCCGGCTCGATGACCCCATTGCCGCACACCGGGCCACAAGGCCCGCCGTCACAATCACCCCCGCTGCCCCCCGCGCCGCCCACGCCCCCCGCGCCGCCAGAGCCACCGGAGCCAACGAAAAACCCCCCGTCCCCGCCCTCGCCCCCGCCGCCGGCGTTCCCACCGTCGGGCGCGCCGCCGCTCCCCGTTCCGCCGGGCGTGCCGGGGGACTCGCCGCCTCCGCAGCCGACGGCGATCGCGCCGGCCAGGGAAACGGCCGCGAGGGGGAAGAAGATCAAGGCGTGTTTGCGTCGCATGGGGAAGCTCCTTTGCCAGGGGTGGTGTCCGCAGAGGGCGGGACGATCGTGGAAGATACCGCAAACGGGGAGGCCGGGGGGACCTCCGGCAAGCCCTTGACGGGTTCGCTGGCTCGCTCGAGGGCGGAGCGCGTGGGGGCGACGACACCCTCGTCAGACCGGATTGCTATTCCCTATCCCGACAGCTCGCATGCGCACGAACGTCGAGCCACGGGCTATCCGCAAAAGCAACCCGATCCAGCCGGACGATGTCCCCCAACGAGGCAAAGAGCTCGCCAGGCAATGCGTCGAGCGTGATGGGATGGCCGGGAGCCGCTATGAGTTCGTACGCATGCATCGACTCTCGTGAAGTACGATGGACATCGCTCCAATCGTAGACAAACAGGCCCCGCTCTGCGAATGCGACAAAGTCATCAGGTCGCACGACTGTGATCAAGAGCCGGGCGCCGGAGACACGGGGCAATTTCCAAACTTGCTCCTCGATGTCCTCCACGGGCATAGGGTCGGTATTGAGCGCCTGCACGGGGATCGGACCCGTCCCTCCCGTAACAAATGCACCGACATGCCCATCACGATCTGTAGCCAGCCAGACGCAGTCAAAGCCATCCGGATACGGTCTCTCCATCGCGCACGCACCTTCCTCGCGCCAAGAGCATCACACCCGTGCTCGCCCGTCGCGGGGTCCTTGACGGGTCCGCTCGCTCGCTCTAGCCCGGAGAGCCCCCGAGGCCTTGCCCCGCTCCCGTCCGAACCCCCATGTTCCTCCGAGCCCCATGAGCGAAACCGACATCGACCCCCTGCGCCGCGCCCTCGCCGAAGGCGCGCTCCTCCTCCGCGCCCCCGAGCTCGGGACGCTCTCGATCCGCGGCAAGGACCGGCAAACCTGGCTGAACGGCATGATCACCTGCGACCTCGCGCCGCTGAAGGCGGGCCAGGGCGCCTATGGGTTCGCCGTCGCCAAGACCGGCAAGATCCTCGCGGAGCTGCGGATCCTGATCGACGACGACCGCCTCCTCGTGGGCGCGCCGCGGGATCGGATCGCGCCGCTGATCGAGCACTTCGATCACTACGTGATCATGGAGGACGTCGAGCTCGAAGACGTGAGCGCGGAGGTCGCGTGGGCCGTCGCCCATGGCCCCGGGGCGAAGGATCTCGCCTCGCTCGCGCGCGCCTACGGCGCGATCGCCGCGGCCTCCGTGGACTCGTCGGGCAAGGGCGGGGCGCTCTTCGCGTTCGAGCCGGCTGCGGTGGATGTCGCGCTCGAACGCTTGGAGCGCAAAGGATCGGCGCCCGCGCGGCTCGCGGAGGAGGCGGCGTGGGAGGCGCTCCGCGTGGAGATCGGCCTCGGGCGCTGGGGCAAGGACTTTTCCGAGGAGAACTACCCGCAGGAGGCCTCGCTGGAGCCGCTCGCGGTCTCGTTCCAGAAGGGCTGCTACCTCGGGCAGGAGGCCGTGTTCATGCTGCAAATGCGCGGGCACGTGAAGAAGAAGCTCGTGCCGATCTCGATCGAGGGCGACGCCGAGGTGCCCGCGTCCGCGGAGATCACGGACGCCACCGGCAAGGTGATCGGCGCCGTGACGAGCGTGGCGAAGGGGCCCGAGGCGGGTCGTGTCCTCGCGCTCGGGTACGTGAAGTACAAGCACGCGACGAAAGGCACGGCGATCTCGGTGTCGGGGCGGCCGGCCGTCGTTTCCTGAGCGATCGGCCCAAAAAAAGCGGCGCGCGGATCGAGATCTGCGCGCCGCAAAGACGGCCAGCCCTATCGGGATTGGATCAGGGGAAGATGTCGCGCTCGCCGTAGGCCGCGGCGATTCGCTGAAGCGCGACGGCGTAGGCCGCGACGCGCATCGAGCACTTCTTCTGCCGCGCGAGCTCGACGACCTCGCGGTAGGCGCGCTGCATTGCCTTCTCCAGGCGCTCGTCGACCTCTTCGAGCGTCCAGTGCTCCGAGCGCTTGTTCTGCACCCACTCGTAGTAGCTGACGGTCACGCCGCCGGCGTTCGCGAGCACGTCGGGCAGGATGTCGATGCCGCGATCGATCAGGATCCGCTCGCCCTCGGGCGAGCAGGGGCCGTTCGCGCCCTCGGCCACGAGCCGCACCTGGAGCGACTTCGCCTCGTCGATGCCGATCTGGTTCTCCAGCGCGGCCGGGATGAAGATGTCGGCCTTGATCTTGAAGAACTCCTCGCGGCTGATGGTCCTGCCGCCCGGATACCCCGCGATCGAGCGGTTCTTCTTGACGTAGTCCTGGAGCTTGTGGGGGTTGAAGCCCTCGGGATTGTAGAGGTACCCCGAGTGATCACCGACCGCGATCGTCGAGGCGCCGAGCCGCGACAGGATGAGCGAGGTGAACGAGCCGACGTTGCCGAAGCCCTGCACGATGAGCGTCGCGCCGCCGAGCTGGAAGTCGCGCTCCTCGGCCCACTCCTGGATCGTGTAGACGAGGCCCTGGCCCGTGGCCTTCTCGCGGCCGAGCGTGCCGCCGACGGCGACCGGCTTGCCCGTCACGACGCCCTTGACCGACTGGCGGAAGAGGCTGCCGACGGTGTTCATGTACGTGTCCATGGCCCACGCCATGGCCTTCGCGTCCGTGCCGACGTCCGGCGCCGGGATGTCCGTATCCGGGCCGATGTTCGAGCCGAGCGCGTGGAAGAACCGACGCGTGATCCGCTGGAGTTCGTCGCGCGAGACCTTGTTCGGGTCGAACTTGACGCCGCCCTTGCCGCCGCCGAGCGGCAGGTTCATCAGCGCGCACTTCCAGGTCATCATCGCCGCGAGCGCCTTCACGTCGTCGAGCGAGACGCCCTCGTGATAACGAATGCCGCCCTTGTACGGGCCGAGCAGGTTATTGTGCTGGACCCGGTAGCCTTTGAAGAGCCGGATCGAGCCATCATCCATCTTCACGGGGAAGTTGATGATGATCTCGTTCTTCGGCTGGCTGAGGATCGTCTGGATGTACTCGGGCAAATCGATGACGCGGGCGGCCTCGTCCAGATAGCCCTGTACGACCTTGAAGAACTCGTACTTGTGGTGCTTCTCGACAGAGGCGGGCGGCACGCTCAAGGACCCGGCTGTGCTCACCGTCTGTTGGTTATCCATGGGTGGCCGTTCTAGTCCGTGCCAAAGCCCAAATCCATTTTTTGTTTCGCGGTCCCGCGCGCGCGCCGCGCGTCATTCGCCGATGACGCGCGTCATCGAGTCTTTTGCGAAAAAATTGCCATTTGTGCGCTGCAACATCACGCCCGGGCGACGGCGCGCGTCATTGGGTGGTCACTCGATCGATCAAGGTCGAGGCCAGAAGAAGAGGACGTAGATGTATGTAAACGTCCCGGTCACCATCAACGCATCGACACGATCGAGGATGCCGCCATGGCCGGGGACGATGCCGCCCGAGTCCTTGACCCCGGCCGATCGCTTGATCATCGACTCCGCGAGATCTCCCGCCTGGCCGAGCGCGCCTGCCACGAGGCCGAGCACGATCGCATGGTTCAAGGGCAAACTCTTCAAGTAGAGATAGTGCCCCGCGAGGGCCCCGACGACGGCCGCCACGAGCCCGCCGACCGCGCCCTCGATCGTCTTCTTGGGGCTGACCGCCTCATAGAGCTTGTGTTTGCCCAGGAACCGGCCCGCGAAATATGCGCCGGTGTCGCTGAACCACGAGAGCGCGAGCGCGAGCACGACGAATCCCGGTCCAGAATCGCCGCCGTCGCGCCGGAGCATCGCGAGCGAGCCGAGCCCACCCCCGAGCCAGAGCGGGCCAAACCCCATCGCCGCCGCGCGCAGCGCCGCCGTCTCGATCGAGCCGAGCCGCGCGAGCGTGATGAAGAGCGCGATCGTCGGCAGCAGGAAGACGAGCGTCACGAGCACGCGCGCGTCGGTGCCGAAGAGCCAGAGCACCGCCATCACGCCGAGCGTGACGCCGATGCCGAGGTACCGCGATACGGCGTCCTCGGGATGCGTCATGCCGAAGAACTCGATCGCGCCGACGAGGAGCGCGACCGCGAGGAAGAGCGCCCAGCCCCACGGGGGGCCGAGGTAGAGCAGCGCAAGGATGGCGGGGATGCCGACCAGCGCCGAGAGGAGGCGCGTCGCGAGATTGCTACGGGCAGCCAAGGTCAAACCCTCATCGCCCCGCCGTCGAGGGGCGAAGCCGTGCGCGGAGACGTAGCATGCGAAAGGACACGACCGAAGCGCCTCTCGCGACGCTGGTAGCTGGCGAGCGCCTCGAAGAGGTCTTCTTCCTTGAAGTCGGGCCAGAGGACGTCGGTGAAGGCGAGCTCGGCGTAAGCCGCGCCGAAGAGCAGGAAGTTCGAGATCCGATGCTCGCCGCCCGTGCGGATGATGAGATCCGGCTCGCCGACGCCGAGGCTCGGCAGGCGCGAGGCGATCGCGCGGGTGTCGATCGACGACGGATCGAGTTTGCCCTCACGCGCCTCGGTCGCGAGGTCCCGCGCCGCCCGCGCGATCTCCTCCTGCCCGCCATACGAGAGCGCCAGCGCGAGCGTCATCTTGCAGTTGTCCCCCGAGGCCACGCGCAGCGGATCGAGCGCCTCCCGCACGAACGGCGGCAGCCGCTCGAGGTCGCCGATCGCCACGAGCCGGATCTCGTTGTCGAGGATCTCGTTGCGCTCCGTGACCAGAAACTCCCGCAAAAGCCCCATCAGCGCGTCCACTTCACCGATCGGCCGCGCCCAGTTCTGCTCGCTGAACGCATAAAGCGTCAGCGCGGTCAGCCCGAGCCGCCGCGCCGCCCGGACCACCCTGCGCACCGCCGCGCTGCCGGCCTTGTGGCCAGCCTCACGAGGTTCGCCGCGCAATTCGGCCCAGCGGCCGTTGCCGTCCATGATGATCCCGACGTGGTGTGGCAGGTTGCTCGCGTCTACGTACGTCATCACTGTCTCGAACGCCCGAGAGGCGCCGCGCAGTTTCCCCTGTTGACTACCGACTGTCGACTGTTGAGTCTCCCGCCATGAGCATCGGCCTAGGTTTGACCGTCACGCTTCGCGTCCGTATCGGAGCCCACGACGCCCACTACGCGGGCGAGCTCGTCGATGGGGCCCGGATCCTCGGCCTCTTCGGTGATGTCGCGACGGAGCTGCTCATCCGCCTCGACGGCGACGAGGGCCTCTTCCGCGCCTACGAGGCCGTCGAGTTCCTCGCGCCTGTCCGTGCTGGCGACTACATCGAGGCGACCGGCGTCATCACGAAGGTGGGCAACACGTCGCGCACGATGGCCTTCGAAGCACGCAAGGTCGTCGCGAACGTGCGCGATCCAGCGCTCTCGCCCTCCGCGGCGGACGCGTTCGCCGAGCCCGTCGTGGTCTGCCGCGCGATCGGCACGTGCGTGGTGCCGAAGGATCTGCAGCGTCGTCCGCGCCTCGTGCTCCCCGCGCTCTCGTCGCCCGGCCCCGAGCTCGTGGCCAAGCTGCCCGAGCCCCGCCCGATCATCACGCCGCCCCCGCACGTGATCGTCACGCCGCCCGAGTCGCCGCTCGTGCTCACGGCCGCGATCGTGGGCGCCGAGGTGACGCGCGCGCATACGCCCTACCTGCCGATCACCGCGCAGGAGCTCGCCGACGAGGCCGCTCGTTGCCGCGACGCGGGCGCCGCCGTGATCCACCTGCACGTGCGCAACGCCGACGGCACGGCCTCGCAGTCGACCGAGCTCTTCGGCGAGGCGATCGGCCGCATCCGTGAGAAGACGGACGTCATCATCCAGACCTCGACCGGCGGCGCCGTCGGCATGAGCGTCGAGGAGCGGCTCGGCCCGCTCGCGTGCAAGCCCGAGATGGCCACGCTGAACTGCGGCACGATCAACTTCGGCGACGACATCTTCGTGAACACGCGGCCCGACATCCGCGCGATCGCGCGCCGCATCCGCGAGGCCGGCAGCATCGCGGAGCTCGAGTGTTACGAGGTCGGCCACATCCACGAGGCGCTTTCCTTGCTGAAGGAGGGTCTCCTCGGCGCGCCGCTGCACTTCCAGTTCGTCCTCGGCGTGCCCGGTGCCATCATGCCGAGCGAGGAAGTCGTGCTCTTCATGCGCTCGCAGATCCCCGCCGGCGCGAGCTGGGCCGTCGCCGCGGTCGGTCGTTACCAGCGGCCGATGACCGAGCTCGCGATCAAGCTCGGTGGCCACGCGCGTGTCGGCCTCGAAGACAACATCTACCTGGAGAAGGGCGTGCTCTCCGAGGGCAGCGCGCCGCTCGTCGCGCGCGCCGCCGCCTACGCGCGGAGCCTCGGCCGCGAGATCGTCGACCCCGATCGCGCCCGCGTGCTCCTCGGCATCCCCACGACCGCCGCTTGATCGTGCTGCGATCCCAACACCTCCCCGCCCGGAAGCCATGACGTCGCCGCGAGGCACCTTTCTCGATACCCTCGCGGCGCATGCGCGCTCGCGTGGACCGTTCGTCCTCGGGATCGCGCTCGTCGCGCTCCTGATCCGCGTCGCGACGAGCCCAGCGCCTCCCGCGCGCAGCGTCGAGGCCATCGCGGCCATGCTCGGCGCCTCCGTGGGCGGCTCCGTGCGGCCCGAGGATTTCGTGTGGGAAGAGCGCGGCGGTCTGGTGCACGACGCCATGATCGGCCGCCGCGTGCTCTTCCTGGCGGCGCGACCGAGCGGCGCGGATGCGGCGCCGACGAACGATCTTTACCGCGCGGAAGTACGTATCTCGCGCGGCGGTCGGCCGGTCGAGGTGCGCAGGGTCGTCAACCTGACGAACACGCCGCTCGGGCATGAGCACGACCTCGCGGCCCACGGTCGCTGGGCCGCCTACGCCACCAGCGCGGACGGCGTCGTCCAGGGGATCACGATCCTCGATCTCGCGGGCGACGCAGCCTCGCAAGCCGCGCGCACCCGGAGCGAGCGCTTGCGCGCCGCCGTGGAGAACTGGCTCTCCGAGGGCGCGCTGCGTGGCATCGGGGAGATCGCGGTCCTCTTCGGCGCGCCGCCCAAGGAAGCGCGCTTCGAGCTCACGGAGGACATGCTCGTCATGGCCCTCGGCGAGAACGCGCTCCCCGCCGCGGTGACGCTCGCCGACGCCTCCGTGAACCCCGGCACGCGCGACGAGCACCTGCTGTCGGCGCAGCGCCTCCCACACGACGTGACCCCGTGGTCGCGTTTCCTCGAAGAGACCACGCGCGAGGCCGTCGGCGAGGGCGCCGCCGGCCGCGTGAAGCGGATCGTCACGAGCGTCCGGACCACGGCGATCCACCTGCGCGAGGGCACCGCGTCGCCGCCGCCCGAGCTGCCCGCCGCGCCGCCCACCGAAGTGCCCTCGGATGAAGGCTTCCCGCCGCCTCGCGTGGCCACGAAGCGCGAGCGGACCCTGCCCGGCGAGGGCCTGTGGCTCCCAGCGCCCGCGCCCTTGCCGATGAGCAAGCCCGAGGTGCCGCCCGCGATCTTCACGACGCTCGTCCGCCCGGATCCCGATCGCCCGCACGCCGTCGTGCACCTCGTCGCGATGGACGGCCGGCGTCTCGAACTGCGCCCCATGCCCGGCACGCTCGCGCCGCGCACGCCGACGGGCCTGCGCGGCGAGGGCCGCATCCCGGCTGCCGACGTGCCCGCGGCCGTCGCCGTGTTCGCGGGGGGGCCGCCGGCAAACGCGCCTCCGCTCGGCCTCGTCGTCGAGCGCCGCGCCTTCCTGCCGCCGCGTCCCGACGTCTCCACGCTCGCCGTGGATCGCTTCGGCCGTCCCTCGATCGGCGCCTGGCCCTTCGGCGCGGACGTACCGCCGGGGATCCGCTCCCTCCGGCAAACCGGCGCGCCGCTGGTCACGTCCGGCCACGTCGGAAAACTCTCCGAAGCCGACGCGGTCCTCGCCGATCGCTCCGCGCTCTGCGTGACCGAGGCGGGCCACCTGATCTACGGCTGGGGCGAGGCTCTGCCCGCCGAGCTGCTCGCGCGCGCGCTCGTGCTCGCCGGTTGCCGCGAGGCCCTCCCGCTCGCGACGAGCCCGGATCCCACGGGCATCGGCTTCTTCCAGCGAACGGGTGACGAGATCGGCGCGCGCACGCACGTGGCCGGCATGTCGCTCCTCCCCGAGCGCGCGCTCTCCGGCTCGCCCACGGAGCTCGTCTACGTCGTCGTGCGCAAGGCGAACCCGGATGCGCCGCTGCCCGAGGGCGTCGCGTGGGAGCCGGATCCCGGCACGCAGCCCACGCCGCTCTGGCAACCGGGCATCTACACGGCGACGATCTCCAAGCTCGGCGCGCAGGTGCGCCTCGCGTGGTTTGCCCCCGAGCGCTTCACCTTCCACATCCGCGCCGGCGAGAAGGAGCTCTCGCACCGCTTCGGCGGCACCTTCCCGGCCGCGCTCTCCGATGCCGAGCGCCCCCACGTCCTCGCCGCCGCAGGCCTCGGCACGGGCCGTCGTAAGGCTCCGCGGGGGCTCGCGATCGACGGCTCCATCGGCCTCAAGTTCGGCCCCGGCGCGGGCGTGCTCGTCGTCGGTGACGGCCCCGTGCGCATCGACAAGAGCGAGGCCTTCACGCCTACGCCCGACGCCGACGCGAGCGAGCTACCACTCACCGCGGACGAAGGCCGCCCCCTGCCCGAGGCGCGTGTCGTCGGCTCGATGCGCCCGCGCGCGGCCTTGTGCGCGCTCGGCGACGGCGCGGTCCTCCTCGCATCGACGACCTTCGACACCGACGAGGCCACGACCGAGGCCCTCGTGGACGTGGGTTGCGCGCGCGTCGTGGCGCTCGATCGTGGCGCGCACTTGAACGCCTTCGTCCACCGCGCCGGCGGCGATACGGGGCCCGAAGCCCGGTACGAGCAGACGACGCTCTACGTGCTCGAGAGTCCCATGCGGGGGCGCGCATCCGCGCTGGTGGGTCCTCCAAAAGCGAACTAGGTCGCCCCTCTTCCGCGCGGGAAAGGGGAGGGGGCGTGGCTAGGCTGCGGCGCGCTGGATGAGGATCTTCAGCCGCCCGAGGGCGCGCGCGTGGAGCTGCGACACGCGCGGCTCGCTCACGCCGAGGTGCGCGCCGATGTCCTTCAGCTTCACGCCGTCGAAGTAGTGCATCCCGACGATCTGCCGCTCGCGCTCGGGGAGCTGCTCCATCGCTCGGAACAACGCGCGGTACGACTCGCGGGCCTCCAGGGCTGCCGCCGGGTCCTCGTCCTCGGCGACGAGGTGCACCTGCTCCTCGACCGGCGTGAGGTCGTGCAGGCTCACGAGGCACGTCGGCCGCGCGGCGCCCGACTCGCCTTCGCGCGCGGCCGTCACGGCGGCGCGCCGGCGCCGGCTCAGCCAGTCCTGCGCGCGCAGCTCGTCCACCACCGCGCCGCGGATGCGCATGCGCGCGTACCACTCGAACGTGTCGCCCCCGTTGCCGCCGTTCCTGCGGAGCGAGTCGAGCAGCCCGAAGACACCTGCGGCGAGCAGATCGTCTCGCAGCACGTTCGCCGGCAGCCGCCGCGCGATCTGCGCGACGATCTGGTTCACGAGCGGCAGGTAGCTCTTGAGCGTCTGCGGGCACACCGGTGCCATGCTTCCCTCCGGGACGGTCCGCGCGCGTCGAGGCCGCACATCGGACATCGGGGCCTCGGGAAGCGAGCGGCGACCGACCATGCTGGCGGGCTCTTGCGGGGCGCAGGGCGACACCATGGCCGTGCACCCGCTCAGATCCGCCTGGGCGATGACGGTCGCGTCTCGTTCCTGAACATCCTGACGGTGGAAGTAGGACTGCTGCATCTGTTCAGGGACCTCGTGATGTAAGCAACGTTCGTGGCACATCCTTGTGAGGTGGCAAGGAGCGGCTCGTCCCAAACGTACACTGGTCCCGTCCTCCAGAGAAGGACCGCAAACGAATCTACACCACGCATTCTGCACCAGGAAATTCCCTTAGACTATCAGGAAAATCCCTCAGGTTCCCGACCGAAGCTGGGTCAGTCCTGACCCGCCTTCGGCGAGTTTCGAGGCGTCGGATCCTGCGTGCTGGAGTTTCCAGTTGAAGGATCAACGACTTGCGAAGGGGGGGGATGGGGTTCCCCGGACCCACCTCCCTGCGCGGAGGGGGTGGGTTGCGTTTCTTTTCCTACCCCGGCGGGGGGAGGGGTCGCGCCCGAAGGCGCTTGATCCACGTCCGCCGTCGATTCGTCTGCCGATGCCTGGGCCACGGGGGAATCGTAGCGGGGGGCCTCACCGGGTCTGGAGTAGTCGATCCAGAAGGCCTTCGTGGTCCGGACGTCGAGGTGAACGAATGTGCTGTTCGGATAGTAACCTACACCAGCATTGCGGAAGGTCCGACAGAAATCGCGCAGCATCGTGTTCGGAACACCCTCGATGCTGAAATCGATGGCCCTGCCCAGGTTGTGGTTCGAGTGCTTGGTGTACTGGGTGGGGGAGTAGGGCCGGAACCCACTCGTGATGTGGATCGTACGCCCACCGAAGTGATCGCTGACCATGCCGAGCAGCGTGGCGAGGCGAGGATCGATCGCGGTCTTCGCGCCCGAAGGCCCGTGCCGCATCATCTTGCCGAGCCCCGTGAGCGCCGACGGCACGAGCCGCCCGTGCTTCGTGAGGAGCTGCGTCTCCAGACGCTCGCTGCCCCGTACGATCTTCACGAACCCCGGCCGCTTCGGCTTCATCACGAGCGGCTCGGGCTTCGCCGGCTTCGGGTCGCCCTTCTTTTTCCCCTTGCCAGCGGCGGCGCTCTCCTTCGCGTCTGCCTTCTTGCCGTCCTTCGCCGCTCGTTGCGCCGCCGCCTTCTTCGCGGCCTCCGCTTCTTTCCCCTTTTCGGGGATCACGAGCTCCTGCCCCGGCTTGAGCAGCTGCCCGGGACGGAGCCCATTTGCCGCTCGGATCGCGTCCACCGTCGTGCGATACCGCTTGGCGATCTGGACGAGGACCTGACCCTTGGCCACGACGTGAACGACGTCCCCTGCCTCGGCGTATACGGAGAGGAGCGCTACCGCCGCGCCGGCCATCAAGGCCACGCAGCGGAGCCGGAACGAAGATCGAGCCGGTTTCGAGGCGTTCGCGTCCATGTGTGATGTATTCAACGTTGCTCGGGGGTTCGATACGGCCACGCACCCAAGGCTGTCTTACCTTCGGTACGCGGAACCGATCGATGCGTAAAGCACTATTTTGGCCGTGGATTGGCGGGGGTGCGATGCTGGCTCGGAGCCCCCTCCCGGGGTTTGGCCGGCGGAGCCTCCGCGCGCCGCAGTAACGAGGACCAGGACGGATCGATGGCGGACGGAAACAACCTGGTGGGCGTCGACATCGGCTCGAGCGCCATCAAGGTGTGCCAGCTCAAGGAAGGACGCAAAGGGCTGTCGTTGGTCCGGGCCGGCTACTGCCCGCTGCCGCCGCAGAGCATCGTCGACGGCCACGTGATGAACGCCTCGGCGATCGTCGCGGCCGTGGGCCGGGCGCTCGCGGACGCCAAGATCAAGCAACGCGAGGTCGCGCTGAGCATCAGCGGCCAGGCCGTGATCATCCGCAAGATCACGGTGCCGCTCATGACCCAGACCGAGCTCGACGAGCAGATCCAGTGGGAGGCGGAGCAGCACATCCCCTTCGACATCAAGGACGTGCACGTCGACTACGAGGTCCTGCGCCGCCGCCCCGAAGCAGGGCAGATGGATCTCCTCCTCGTCGCCGCGAAGCGTGAAGAGGTCAGCGACTACCTGGAGGTCGCGCGCCAAGCCAAGCTCAAACCCCTCGTCCTCGACATCGACGCCTTCACCGTCCAGAACCTCTTCGAGTACGGCCGCGGCATCCCCGCCGATCAGACGTTCGCGATCATCAACGTCGGCGCCTCGCTCACCTCCATCAACATCGTCTCGCGCGGCGCGAGCTCCTTCACGCGCGACATCCCGAACGCCGGCAACTACGTCACCGAGCAGATCCAGAAGCAGCTCGGCGTCACGTTCGAACAGGCCGAAGAGCTCAAGTGCCAGAGCGTCGCGCAGCCCTTCGGCCCCACGGCCCAGGTGCCGCCGATCGTCGACGCCGTCTGCGACACGATCGCCGGCGAGATCCAGCGCTCGCTCGACTTCTTCCTCGCCACGAGCGGCGAGCCCGAGATGCACCGGATCTACCTCACGGGCGGCACCTCGAACCTCCCCGCGCTGCCTGCGGCGATCTCGCGACGCTCGCGCGTGCAGGTCGAGATGCTCCAGCCGCTCGAGCGCGTGGCCGTCGAGGGCAAGGACGTGAACGCCGACATGCTCCGCACCCGCGGCTCGCAGCTCTGCGTGGCCCTGGGTCTCGCCATGCGCAAAGACAAGGAGAAGCGCGCGTGATCCGGATCAACCTCCTGCCGCACAAGCGCGGCGCGGCGACGGGGGCCCCGAGCCAGCGCTGGCTGCTCGTCGTGCTCGCCGTGGTGCTGCTCGAGATCGTGGGGCTCTTCCTCTTCTACCAGTCGAAGCGCGAGGAGCTCGACGCGCAGAACCGCACGAACGCGCAGCTCAAGAGCCAGATCGACGACATCAAGCGCATCGTCGCCGACCACGACGAGATCAAGAAGGCCCTCACCGTCCTCCGCGCGCGCGAAGAGGCCATCGCGAAGCTCCAGGCGGGCCGCAGCGGGCCCACCGCGGTCTTGCTCGAGCTCGCGCAGATCATGACGACCGGCAAAGGGCCCTCGGCCGATCCGGACAAACTCGCGCAGCTCCGCAAGGACAACCCCCTCGCCGTCTTCAACCCGGCCTGGGACTCGCGCAGGCTCTGGCTCACGGCCTACCTCGAAGGACAACGCACCGTGCGCATCGAGGGCCTCGCGCGCGACGGCAACGACGTCTACGAGCTCGCGCAGCGCCTCAAGCTCTCGCCTTACTTCTACGAGGTCACGCTCTTGCCCGGGAAGAAGGACGCCGATCAGGTCTCGAAGATCGATCTCGTGAGCTTCGCCCTCCAGCTCAAGGTGAGGTACTGATGGCCGCCAAAGCCCCCGCGGCGGGAAGCTCGTCGCTCGATCGCCTGCCCCTCGCCGGCAAGATCGGCGTTGGCTTGCTCTTCTTGACGCTCGTCGGCGCGCTCTTCTTCGTCTTCGTCTACGAGGACCTCTCGAACGACCTCGCCGCCGCCAAGCAACGCGAAGGCACGCTCCGCGGCGAGCTCCGCGCGGCCGAGGCCGTGAAAGAGGCCTACCAGAAGGACCGCGACGAGAAGATCCGCAGCGAAGCGCGCGCCGAGCAGACGAAGAAGATCCTGCCCGACGATCCCGAGACGCCCGCGTTCCTCGCCTCGCTCCAGCAGACCGCCACCATCGCCGGCGTCAACCTCACGAGCTGGACGCCCGTCGACGAGGTGCCGCAAGAGTTCTTCGCCAAGGTGCCGATGAAGCTCACGCTCACCGGTCGCTACCACCAGATCGCAAAGTTCTTCCACGGCGTGGGACAGATCGACCGCATCATCAACATGGAAGACATCCAGATGAAGCTGTCGCTGAAGAACGGCACGGTGAGGCCTGATCAGCCTGTCGAGCCGGAGGTCACCGTCGAGTGCCTCGGCACCGCCTTCCGCGCGCTCAAGCTCGACGGCAAGGACGGCGCGAAGCGAAGGGGGACCGGGAAATGAAGAGCCCGCGCCCGAAGCTCGCGCTCCTCCTCGTCGCGCTCGTGCCGACCGCGCTCGCCGCCGGCTGCGAAGAGGACGAGTTCTACGTGCCCCCACCGAGCGCGACGCCGCCGCCCGGCGCCGGGCCCGACGGCGGCGTAGGCACGGATGGCGGCGTGTTGGCCGCGAAGAAAGAGCAGCTCGAGCTGCCGCAGCGGGAGTTCGGCGAGGTTGACTTCACCGAGACCGAGAAGAACCGCGACCCGTTCCGCGGCTTCGCGAGTGTCTTCGCGCAGCAGGCCAAGGGCCGCACCGTGGTGCAGCGGACCGTGGTGATCGAGCGGTACGCGCTCGACGAGCTCAAGCTCTCGGGCCTCGTCACGCGCTCGCAGCCCCGGGCGCTCTTCATCGACCCCGCCAACGTGGGGTGGGTGATCAAGGTCGGTGACTTCGTGGGCAAGCCCGAGATCGTGCGCACGGGTGGTCCGGCGGGGATCGACGTGGCCATCAACTGGCGCGTCGACCGCATCCGCGACGGGGACGTCGTTTTTGTTCGCGAGGACCCGGCACATCCGGAAATTGCCCCGGTCACGCGGGTCGTCGCGCTCTTCCCCGAGGAAAACGCGGGCAACGAGGGCCGGCGGTAGCGACGAATTAGGCCCCCTTCGCGCGGTTTGGGTAGCATCGGGCGCATGCTGACGAAACCGCGCTCCGCGATGCTCCTCGGGGCGCTCCTCTCCTTCGCCTCCGCAAGGGCCTACGCCGACGGGAACACGCGGCTCGAGGTACGGGACGTCAAGCTCGCTTCGACGGGGAAAGGCGAGGCTCGCATCTCCGTCACGACGAGCGCGGAGCCGCGCTTCTTCGCGCGCGTCGACAGCGGCGGCAAGCGCCTCGTGATCGACGTCTCGGGCGCCGAGATCAAGGGCGCGCCCGCGGCCCTCACGCAAGGCAACGCGCTCGTCTCCGGCATCCTCACGCAGACCTTCGATCACGACGGCAAGAAGATCACGCGTGTCCTCGTGCAGCTCGCGCGCACGGCGGAGTACCGCATCAGCGCCACGCCCACCGGCCTCGTCGTCGACCTCGCGGCTGCGGACGCGACCGCGCCGATGCGCGCGCCTGCGCCCGTCGTCACGTCGTCCGCGACGCCGAAAACCGAGGAGCGCAAGGCCGAGCATGTCGCCTCCGGCGCGGCGGTGACGAACGTCCGGTACGACCATCAACCCGGCAAAGATCGCGTCACGGTCGAGCTCAACGAGAACGTGAAGTTCTCGCACGTGACCTCGGCGAATGGCCGTTCGATCCTCGAGCTCGAAGGCGCGCGCCTTCCCGACGCGCTCGAACGCAAGCTCGACGTCAGCGCCTTCGGCGGCACCATCACCGCGATCTCCACGTACCGGCGCAAGAGCGATGCGTCGCGTGTCGTCGTCGAGGTCGAGCCCAAGGGCGACGTCGTCGGCGTCGTCGCGCGGGAGGGCAGCACGCTCGTCCTCACGTTCGCGGACAACGCCGCGCACCCGATGCTCAGCGGCGTCGGCGCCGACGGCGGGGCCGCGCGCCGCGTGCGCACGGTGGCGCGGGAAGAGGACGTCGCCGCGACGCCGAGCCCGTCGCGCGCGGCCGAGACCACGGTGGACGGCGAAGAGGCCGCGGGCTTCTTGCCGACCACGCTCGCGCAGCAACGCCGCTTCACGGGCCGGCGCATCGACCTCGACCTCAAGGACGCCGACATCCACAACGTCCTGCGCCTCGTCTCCGACGTCGGCCGCGTCAACATCGTCACGTCCGACGACGTGAAGGGCACCGTCACCATCCGCATGCGCAACGTCCCTTGGGATCAGGCGCTCGAGACGGTCCTCCAGGCCAAGGGCCTCGGCATGGTCCGCCAGGGCAACATGATCCGCGTCGCGCCCCAAGCCGAGCTCAACAAGGAGCGCGAGCTCGACCTCGCGCGCCGCAAGAACGAGCTCGCGCTGGCGCCGCTGGAGACACGCCTCATCCCGGTGAACTACGCCGTCGCCAAGGAGCTCCAGGCACGTGGCAAGGATCTGCTCTCGCCGCGTGGCTCGCTCGCCGTCGACGATCGCACCAACGTCCTCGTGGCGCGTGACGTCGCGGGCAACCTCGACCAGCTCGAAGAGCTCGTGCGCGCGCTCGACACGCAGACGCCGCAGGTCCTCATCGAGGCGCGTATCGTCGAGGCGACGAGCCGCTACCTGCGCGACGTCGGCATCCAGTGGGGCGGCGACGGCACCGTCAGCCCTGCGACCGGCAACCCCACCGGCTTGGTCTTCCCCTCGCAGATCGGCATCACGGGCGGCGCGAGTGATCAGGCCACGCCCACGGGTGGCCTCTCGCCGTTCCAGAACACCGTCCAGAACCCGAACTTTGCGGTCAACTTGCCGGCCACCACGGGCACGGGCCTCGGCGGCGCGATCGGCATGACGCTCGGCTCGATCGACAACACGGTCAACCTCGCCGTGCGCCTCTCGGCGGCGGAGGCGAGTGGCCTTTTGCGGATCGTGTCGAGCCCGCGCATCCTCACGCTCGACAACCGCGAGGCGCGCATCAGCCAGGGCACGCTCATCCCGTTCTCGCAGATCAGCGCGCAGGGCGTGCAGACGACCTTCCAGGAGGCGAAGCTCCAGCTCCTCGTCAAGCCGCACGTCACGAGCGACGGCAGCGTCTCGATGCACGTCAAGATCAACCGCGACGAGCCTGACTTCAACCAGACCTCGGCGCGCGGCGATCCCACGATCCTGAAGCGCGAGGCCGAGACCGATCTGCTCATCATGGACGGCCACACCGCGGTCATCGGCGGCATCTTCACGCGCAACACGGGCCGCAACCTCGATCAGGTCCCCGTCCTCGGCGACATCCCGATCCTCGGCGTGCTCTTCCAGCGCCGGAGGTCGAGCGACAGCCGCAGCGAGCTCGTGATTTTCATCACGCCACGCATCGTCAATCGGGCGGAAGCGCTCGGAAAGTAGCGTTTGTGCGTACAGGGAGCCGCTTGCAGCGCTTGCAAGCGGCTCTTTGCGTGTACCGGGAGCCGCTTGCAACGCTTGCAAGCGGCTCTTTGCGTGTGCAGAGAGCTGCTTGCAACGCGTGCAGACGGCACTTTGCGTGTGCAGAGACCGGTTGCAACGCGTGCAGACGGGTCTTTGCGTGTGCAGAGAGCGGGTTGCAACGCGTGCAGGCGGGGTCCGGTACGCGCAAAAAGCGGATTGCACGCGTTGCAAGCGGGGGATGACAGGCGCGGAGCCCCGAGGGGGTGCGTAGCGCTCGGCAAGTAAGTGGGTTGACAGCTCGCCTGCGAGCCGGGTAACTGCCGCGCCCACATGAATACGACGACATTTCGCACCAGGCGTGAGCCGTTTCTATCTCGGCACGTCTTGTTCGGCCTTTGCAGCACCGTTGCGATCGTCATGATCGTCGGCTGTGACGACACGAGCACGTCCACCTCGTCGGGCACGCCCTCCGCGGGCGGCAGCGGCGGCACGGGAGGCTCGATGCAGGCCGGCGGCATGGGCGGCGTGGGCGGCGTGGGCGGCGTGGGCGGGACGGGCGGCGTGGGCGGCGTGGGCGGCGTGGGC